>NC_015964.1:0-300000 GCF_000210895.1 Haemophilus parainfluenzae T3T1
TATGGCTATTAAAATTGGTATCAACGGTTTCGGCCGTATCGGTCGTATCGTATTCCGTGCAGCACAACATCGCGATGACATCGAAGTTGTAGGTATCAACGACTTAATCGACGTTGAATACATGGCTTACATGTTGAAATACGATTCAACTCACGGTCGTTTTGACGGTACTGTTGAAGTTAAAGACGGTAACTTAGTCGTAAACGGTAAAACTATCCGTGTTACTTCTGAACGTGATCCTGCAAACCTTAACTGGGGTGCGATCGGCGTTGATGTTGCAGTTGAAGCAACAGGTTTATTCTTAACTGATGAAACAGCACGCAAACACATCACTGCTGGTGCGAAAAAAGTCGTATTGACTGGTCCTTCTAAAGATAGCACACCAATGTTCGTACGTGGTGTAAACTTCGGTGCATACGCAGGCCAAGACATCGTGTCTAACGCTTCTTGTACTACAAACTGTTTAGCACCTTTAGCACGTGTTGTTCACGAAACTTTCGGTATCAAAGATGGTTTAATGACTACAGTTCACGCAACCACAGCGACTCAAAAAACTGTTGATGGTCCATCAGCTAAAGACTGGCGTGGTGGTCGTGGTGCGGCACAAAACATCATCCCTTCATCTACCGGTGCAGCGAAAGCTGTGGGTAAAGTATTACCAGCATTAAACGGTAAATTAACTGGTATGGCGTTCCGTGTTCCTACTCCAAACGTATCTGTAGTTGACTTAACTGTAAACTTAGAAAAACCAGCAACTTACGAACAAATCAAACAAGCAATCAAAGATGCAGCTGAAGGTAAAACTTTCAACGGCGAATTAAAAGGCGTTTTAGGTTACACCGAAGATGCAGTAGTTTCTACAGACTTCAATGGTTGTGCTTTAACTTCTGTATTTGATGCTGATGCGGGTATCGCATTAACTGACTCTTTCGTTAAATTAGTATCTTGGTACGATAACGAAACTGGTTACTCAAACAAAGTATTAGACTTAGTTGCACACGTATACAACTACAAAGGCTAATCAAAATAGCTAAAAAATTAACCGCTCTTTTTAGAGCGGTTTTTTTATTTCTAATCAATTTAAATTTTCTCAATACTTTATATATTCTTTATTTCCCATTTCAATATAAAAATAGAAAAATAATATGTCTATTATTTATTCTATATTCACAAAATAATAACATTTTACTAGATTTTAAATTTATTTCGTTTATATTAGCGTACAGTTGTTCGCTCAAATAAGGCTTATATGAATTTAGAACGTCATTTCGTCAATCGAATTCGCCAGCAGGCAAAAACTCGTCAAAATGCAACCGCACTTCGCCATAAAATTAATGGCTTGTGGAAAGATATTTCGTGGAACGCATTTCAACAACAGCTTGATCAACTTTCATTAGCTTTTCTTGCTTGCAATATTCAAGTACAAGATAAAATTGCAATTTTTGCGCACAATATGTCACGTTGGACAATCGCTGATATTGCAGCGCTTCAAGTTCGTGCCATTACTGTTCCAATTTATGCAACCAATACTGCACAACAAGCTGAATTTATTTTAAATCATGCCGATGTCAAAATTCTGTTTGTTGGCGATCAAGAACAATATGAGCAAGCGTTAGAAATTGCACATCAGTGTCCACAATTACAAAAAATTGTGGCCATGAAAGAACAGATTCAACTGACAGAAACTACCCTTTCCTGCTATTGGGACGAGTTAATTCAATTAGGTGCAGCTGAATTTCAGGCTGAATTTGAAACTCGCTTAGCAAATAAAACGATGGATGATTTATTCACGATCATCTACACCTCTGGCACAACAGGTGAACCGAAAGGCGTAATGCTCGATTACAATAACTTGGCTCATCAACTTGAAGCCCATGATATTGCATTAGATGTTAATCAAGATGAGGTTTCACTTTCTTTTTTACCATTTAGCCATATTTTTGAGCGAGCTTGGGTTGCCTATGTGTTACATCGCGGAGCAATCCTTTGTTATCTCGAAGATACCAATCAAGTACGTGAAACATTAACAGAAGTGCGTCCAACCTTTATGTGTGCAGTACCGCGTTTCTATGAAAAAATTTATTCTGCCGTGCTTGATAAAGTACAAAAAGCACCTTTTATTCGTCAGATGATTTTCCATTGGGCGATTGCAGTGGGGCAAAAACGTTTTGAGCTTCTGTCTCAAAATAAAAAAGTCCCGTTCTTCTTGCAAAAACGTTATGCGCTTGCCGATAAACTGGTACTGTCTAAACTGCGTTCATTGTTAGGCGGACGTATCAAAATGATGCCTTGTGGTGGCGCAAAATTAGAACCAACCATTGGGCTTTTCTTCCATAGCATTGGGATTAATATCAAACTCGGTTATGGTATGACAGAAACCACAGCTACCATTTCTTGCTGGGATGACCATCATTTTAATCCTAATTCTATTGGTAAATTGATGCCAAATGCCGAAGTTAAAATTGGTGAAAATAACGAGATTCTGGTGCGTGGCGGCATGGTGATGAAAGGTTACTATAAAAAGCCAGAAGAAACGGCTCAAGCTTTCACCGAAGATGGTTTCTTGAAAACGGGAGATGCAGGTGAATTTGATGCTGAAGGTAATTTATTTATTACCGACCGCATTAAAGAATTGATGAAAACGTCTAACGGCAAATACATTGCGCCACAATATATCGAAGGTAAAATCGGTAAAGATAAATTTATCGAACAAATTGCGATTATTGCCGATGCCAAAAAATATGTTTCAGCCCTAATCGTGCCTTGTTTTGATAGCGTAGAAGAATATGCGAAAAAACTGAATATTAAGTATCAAGATCGCATGGAATTACTCAAACACTCTGAAATTATTAAAATGTTTGAGAAGCGCATTGAAAGCCTCCAAAAAGAATTGGCGCACTTCGAACAAGTGAAGAAATTTACGCTACTCTCTCAAGCATTTAGTGTAAAACTTGGTGAAATCACCCCTACGCTCAAATTACGCCGAAAAGTGATTATGGAGCGCTATCGTCATATTATTGACTCAATGTATTCCAACAACAAAGAAAATAAGGAAAATAAAGAATAAAAAAGGCGGTGAATTTTCACCGCACTTTTTATTTTCACTAAAGCCATTTATTCGACTTCTACTAGTACGCCAGCTTGACGAGGTTTCAATACGCCTACCTCACTAAGCTCAATACCGGCTTTTTTCGCAATCTCTAAAATTTCAGCTTCACTTTCTGGTTTAACCGCAATCAACAAACCACCTGAAGTTTGAGGATCGCAAAGTACCGCCTTTTGATAATCGGTAAGAGGACCGATTTTATGTCCATAGCTTTCAAAGTTACGGTTGGTTCCACCTGGTACACAACCTTCTGCAATGTAATCTTCTACACCATCTAATAATTTGATTTTATCAAAATGCACAACCGCATTAAGATTTGAGCCTTCACAGATTTCAGCCAAGTGCCCTAACAAACCAAAACCCGTTACATCCGTCATAGCTGTTACGCCTGCAACTTCTGCAAATTGACTACCAATCAGATTCATTTGGCACATTGCTGCTGTTGCCAACCCTTGATGTTCAGGTTTTAATTTACCTTTTTTCTCTGCAGTAGTCAGCACGCCAATACCCAATGGTTTCGTCAGATAAAGCTTACAACCCGCTTCTGCCGAGGCATTACGTTTTACACGATCGGTAGCAATAACCCCTGTTACTGCTAAACCAAAAATCGGTTCTGGCGCATCAATCGAGTGTCCACCCGCTAGCGAAATCCCTGCTTGATAACAAGCAAAACGACCACCATCAACTATTTTCTGAGCCACTTCTGGTGGCAATTTATTAATCGGGAAGCCTAGAATGGCAATAGCCATAATTGGCTTACCGCCCATTGCGAAAATATCACTAATGGCATTGGTTGCAGCAATGCGACCAAAATCAAAAGGATCATCCACAATCGGCATGAAGAAATCCGTGGTACTGATAATTGCAGTACCATTACCAAGATCATAAACCGCAGCATCATCCGCTGTTTCGTTACCGACCAATAAATTGGGATCAGCAAATTTTTCGAGTTTAGTCTGTAAAATTGTCCCTAACACCTTAGGCGAAATTTTACAACCTCAACCTGCGCCGTGGCTGTATTGTGTTAAACGAATCTCATCTGTCATATTCAATCCTTTGTAAAAATAACGTACTTCTTAAACAAAAGAGCGGTTAGAAAAAGCCACATTTAAGAGGCCAATTTCTCTACTTTTGCTTGTTTAATCATATTATCGCTGACTTCTAAAATAGTAATTCGTAAGCCATCGATTTCACAAACGGTTCCTTCATCAGGAATATCTTCAAGATGTTCGAGAATCAAACCATTAAAGGTGCGAGCATCTTCTGTATCTAATTCCCAACCAAACATTTTATTCAAATCACGAAGATTTGCCGAGCCTTCAATAATCATCGAACCATCAGATTGCTGAACGACTTCTTGTTCAATAGTCGGTGCAGTAGTGGTTGTAAAATCACCCACAATTTCTTCTAAAATATCTTCAAGCGTGACTAATCCTTTAATGTCACCATATTCGTCCACCACTAAACCAATACGTTCTTTTTTCGTACGGAAATTCGCTAATTGTGTTTTCAGTGGCGTCCCTTCTGGAATAAAGTACACTTCATCGACGGCACGTAATAAGGTTTCTTTAGTAAATTCATTTTTTTCTAATAACAAACGAAACGCTTCACGCACACGCAAAATCCCTAATACTTGCTCATCAAGGCTGCCTTTATACAACACAATTCGATTATGTGGTGCATGATTAAGCTGGCGCATAATGGCTTTCCAATCGTCATCAATATCAATCCCTGCTATTTCATTACGTGGCACCATTATATCGTCGACAGTCACGGTTTCCATATCTAAAATAGAGAGCAACATTTGTGGATGCTGTTCATCCGGTGTCGCTTCGCCCGCTTCTGATACAATACTACGGAGTTCTTCACGACTAATCACTTGCTTTTGCATATCAGGTTTTAAACCCACCATTCGCATTAACGTTTTCGTGAAAATATTCATTAACCAAACTAGCGGATAAAATATTTTTAATAGTAAGACCAAGATATGACTTGAAAATAATCCCACCTTTTCAGGGTGCATTGCCGCGACGGTTTTAGGGAAAATTTCAGAAAAAACAAGCATCACAAAGGTTAATAAACCTGTTGCAATAGCCACACCCGCATCGCCATATAAACGCATACCAATCATGGTTGCAATAGCTGAAGCACTGATGTTAACAAGGTTATTAAAGATCAGAATAAAACTTAATAAGGTATCAGGCTTTTCGAGCAGTTTTTCTGCTTTTTGCGCACCTTTATTACCTTGTTCCGCCATAAAACGAAGGCGATATTTATTGAGAGAGAGTAATCCGGTTTCTGAGCCGGAAAAATAGGCTGATAAAACTAAACAAATAATGAGTGTAATAAATAAAGTACTAAGGGGGATACTGTCCAAGGGTAAATCCTTTTGTTCGTTAATCAACAAAAAGTGCGGTCATTTTCACCGCACTTTTTACCTGTTCTTTGATTTCGATTAAATCAAACGGCTGCCAAAATAGCCAATTGTAAGCAGAATGATACCTGAAATTGCGTAAATAATCATCCTTTTTCCGCGCCACCGACGTGCAGTTAGCAGAAAATCTCGGCATTCGCGCGCTGCAATATCATCCCGAAAAATTAAACTGGAACTTGATCGCAGAAAAACTGCTCGGTGAACCCGTCACCAACATCAGCAACCGCCCTCCACGTTTTGCCGAAGTGGTGCGTAAAACCAAAGAAACCAATATTAAAGTGCAAGTATGGCTGGATGAAACTGGAGTTAACGATATCAAAACCGGCGTTGGTTTCTTCGACCATATGCTTGACCAAATCGCCACTCACGGCGGATTCCGCATGAACGTACAATGCAATGGCGATTTGTGGATCGATGAACATCATACCGTGGAAGATACCGCCCTTGCTTTCGGTCAAGCATTGAAACAAGCCCTTGGCGACAAACGCGGCATTGCCCGCTTCGGTTTTGTGCTCCCGATGGATGAATGCTGCGCTGAATGTGCCTTAGATTTATCCGGCAGACCTTGGATCAAATTCTCTGCCCACTTCAAACGCGATAAAGTCGGCGATTTCAGCACCGAACTCACCGAACATTTTTTCCAATCCTTGGCATTATCGCTGCTCGCCACGCTACACCTCAAAGCCACCGGCGACAACGACCAGCACAAAATTGAAAGCTTGTTTAAGGTATTCGGGCGGACGTTAAGACAGGCGGTGAGGATTGAGGGGGAGGAGTTGCCGAGTAGTAAGGGGGTTTTATAAATATTAAAACTCTATACTTATTTTAGATGTATAATTTTTACTAAAACTAGTATATACGGAGATTATTGTATGCCAAAAGGTTTACCAGAAGCTCAAGATATCAATGATGGAAAGATAAAATTTTTCTCATTAGATACTTCCACAATTCAAAGTGCAGGCTATAAGTTCTTTAATGATAAATTATTGGATTTATATTTACAACTGCCATATCAAATGAAAATAAAGCTCCCTGATATTATATATAAGGAAATAGTTTCTCATAAACAAAAAGAAATTAGAAGTGATTTAACTTCTCTTAATAGCTTAGTCAATAAATTAATTCGTAAAGAAGCATTAATGAGTGCCGAATTTAATATTCCCAATGACGAGATAGAGGCTAGATATATAGATAAAATTAAAAAAGAGATAGATCAATACATATCACAATTTGACGGGGAAGTCTTATTTACTAAAAATTATGATATTTCAGCTCTTTTTGATTCCTATTTTAACTGTACCCCTCCATTTGAAAATAATAACGAAAAAAAACATGAGTTTCCAGATGCTGTTTGCCTTGGGTTAATTGAAAATTATTCTCTAGAAAAAAATCAAATAGGAATAATCATTTCTGGGGATAATGGTTGGAAAAAGTTTGCTGAAAAATCAAAGAATCTATATTGTGCTAGATCTATTGATGAATTCACCTCTTTGTTTTCTGCAAGAAGTGATGAAATAGCTAACAATATATTGAATAAATTTGTTTTAGAAGCTGAAAAAATAAATTCATATATACGGGAAGAAATCATAGATAAAATTGATTATGTAAATTGGATTCCAAATGTTTATTCTGAAAATATGTATTCTTGTGATGCTGAAATTAATTCCTATGATATTCAAAATTTTTCTATTGTAGACTACGATATTTGGAAATCAGAAAGAGAAAGTGCCACTTGGGTTATAAAATTAAATACTATTTTTGAAATTTCATTATTATTAGATGTTGAGTCATTTATTAAAGATTGGGAAGATAAAGAGTTAGTGTCTATGGGATTTACTAATATAGAGGTAGATATTACCCCTGATATTCAATTTCACATCATATGCTCTAATGTTGAAATTGATTCTGAATGTGAGAGTTGGAATATAGAAATAAAACTTATAGATAATTTTTATCATTTAGATGAAATAGGCGTATATCATTCATTAGAATAGGAATAGATAAATGACAAAAATCACCATCATCGACACCGGGTGCGCCAACCTCTCCTCCGTCAAATTTGCATTTGAACGATTAGGGTATAGCGCGGAGATTACCAATGATCTCAATAAAATTAAATCCGCCGATAAATTAATTTTACCCGGTGTAGGAACCGCCAAGGCAGCAATGCTGAATTTGCAACGCTTAGGTTTAGTTGAGGTAATCCAAACTATCACACAGCCTGTGCTAGGCATTTGCTTAGGCATGCAGCTAATGACGGAATTCTCTACCGAAGGCAATGTCTCCACCCTTGGTTTAATGAATGGGCAAACCGAACTGATTCCGGATACCGGCTTACCGTTGCCTCATATGGGCTGGAATCGTGTGCATTTTGATGAAAATTGCCCGCTATTTGATGGCATTGCGCAGGACAGTCATTTCTATTTTGTGCATAGCTATGCGGTATTGCCTAATGAAAATACCATTGCGACCAGCCAATATGGTGTGGATTTTTCCGCCGCCATCGCTAACAAAAATTTCTACGGAGTGCAGTTCCACCCGGAACGCTCAGGCAAAAATGGGGCGATGTTGTTGAGGAATTTTGTGGAGAAGGTGAAATAGACTACAGAGCTAAAATAACGCCCCCCCTCTTTAGAAAAGAGGGGGCAGGGGGAGATTTGATTAGGATGTCTAATCTCTCACAAGGTTGAAAATGACTTCTGCTAAATCTCCCCTCCCCCCTCTTTACTAAAGAGGGGGGAACTGATTACATTACACAGGAAAACCTATGCAAACATCACAAATCATTCCCGCCCTTGACTTAATTGATGGCCAAGTTGTGCGGCTACACCAAGGCGACTACGCCAAACAAACTACTTATTGTGACGCCCCCATCGCACAATTTGCCGATTATGTTCGCCAAGGAGCACAGCAATTACACCTAGTGGATTTAACCGGAGCGAAAAATCCACATGCCCGCCAAACTGCGTTAATTCGCCAAATCATTGCCGCTACGTCTTGCCCTGTGCAAGTCGGTGGCGGGATTCGTGGCGAACAAGATGTTGCCGATTTATTAGCTGCAGGCGCAAACCGCGTGGTGATCGGTTCAACAGCGATTAAAGAACGCGCCACCGTAAAACAATGGTTTGCTCAATATGGCGCGGAGAAATTCGTGTTGGCATTGGACATCAACATCAATGCAAGCGGTCAAAAAATTGTGGCAATCAGCGGCTGGCAAGAAGCTAGTGGCGTATTGTTGGAAGAAGTAATCGAAGGCTATCAAAGTGTCGGCTTACTCCATGTGTTATGCACCGACATTTCGCGTGATGGCACCTTAGCAGGTTCAAACATCGATTTATATCGTGAAATCTGCGCGCAATCTCCCGATATTCAATTCCAATCATCGGGCGGCATTGGTAGCCTGGCAGATATTGAGGCGCTTAAAAATACCGGCGTGGCAGGTGTTATTGTTGGACGCGCCTTGTTGGAAGGCAAATTTAATGTAGCGGAGGCGATCGAATGCTGGTCATTATAAATAAAAATAAGGAAAGACAATGAGATGCATGAAATTTATATTTAAACTTTATTTATTATTTTTCGCTATTAGTACCATTTATGCCATTTTTACTTTAGATGATTTATACCATAAAGTGACAAAATATAAAGATACTGAAGATGTTATTTCACGTATTATTTTGAATGATGACAGTGTTTATTTTATCGGTAAATTAGCAAATTATGAATTTAAGCGAGAAAAAAATACCGGATTTAATGAGCTTCCGTTTACGCTATCCGATCATATTATTTATGTTTATTTTTATGACACAACGATCAGAAAAAACATTAATGATTCCATATCAACCGATTCAACAATCTATTTAATTATTAATCCTAAAAAACTGAATAAGGAACAAATAGCTTTATTGGATGAAAGAATTACTATGGATTCATCACAGAAATTTATGCTTGACGGCGAAATTCTACAGGCGGCCAAACGGCAAGATCCCACTTGGTCGGATCGAGATGAAGCTTACCTAATTAAACACATATACCTTATTGATGGTCGTATATTGCCACCCGATGAGAAACCGATTATCCGAACCTCACTTGAAACACAGCAAACATTGCACTTTAGCGAAGAATATGAAGTGGAGGAATTAAATCAAGATGCGATTGAAGAATTTATCATAAACGCAACAGCACCGCTTTGGGGCACTATAGTGCTTATTACGTCTCCAATATGGCTTCTTACGCTTCCAATATGGCTTAATGGGATACCACACGGGTAGTTTTTAGAGATATTTGTCTCTACAAAACGTCAAAGGGCGTTGATTGGAAAAATTATTAACACGACAAATTGTAAAATTCAGGCGGGTGGCAGTGTTCACTCAGAGCGAGATGTAACAGAGGCAATCGAATGTTGGCAAAACGGATAATTCCTTGTTTGGACGTGCGTGATGGACAGGTGGTGAAAGGTGTGCAGTTTCGTAATCATGAAATCATCGGCGACATTGTGCCATTGGCGCAGCGTTATGCGCAGGAAGGCGCGGACGAGCTGGTGTTCTATGACATTACCGCCTCTTCGGACGGCCGCACCGTGGATAAAAGCTGGGTGGATGTAATTGCAAAATTGCAAGAACGCCATCAGGGAGTTGATCTGCATCCGGAGGGTTCGAATAAATAAACACCTGATCTGCCCCCAAAACCTGGACTATTCACATAAGGGCTGACGACGATATTGTATCGGATTCGGTCCTTTTATGTCACTTTTTTCAAAACGTTTCTAATGTGCCAGAGGGGATATTGTAAAAACGAGCGGCTTCTCGCATGCTCATTTTCCCTTTTAGGATAGGTTGAAGAACCTGTAATTGAAATTCTACTGCATAGTGTTTACCCATAAAAAATCTGCACCTCAATTGTTGGTTGTTCAGTCCAACTTTTGAGGTGCAGATCATTTTACCTGTTCTTTGATTTCGATTAAATCAAACGGCTGCCAAAATAGCCAATTGTGAGCAGAATGATACCTGAAATTGCGTAAATAATCATCCTTTTTCCACGCCAGCCTAGTCGCCAATGACCAAAACAAGCAATACCAAAACTAATCCAAGCAAGGAAAGAGAAAATCGCTTTGTGCAGATTTTCTAGGGTCACCGCTTGTAATACATGATAAGTCCCCGAAATTAAAGTCAGTGTCAGTAATACTTCTCCCATCGCAAATAAACAGAAGAAATGACGTTCTACTGCCATCAATGGCGGAATTGCTGGCGAAAATTGGATTTTACGCTTTTTCAAATTACGGTCTAACCAGACCAATTGGATCACATAAAGCGTTGCAATAAAACATACGGCGTAGGTAAAAAGCGACAAACCAATATGGAACAGCATCAATGTATTTTGATTAAGCATTTGAATAATATGGCTTGATAAGAATGTCGCAAAGATCAAGCTAATGATCGAAAACGCATACACGATTGGTAAAACAAACCACATTGTCGAAACGAGAAACATTGAAAGCGTAGCTAAGACCGCAATAATTACGCTCATTAAGGAAGCGATTTGCATTAGCGTAAAACTTTGCCCTGATGCAAGATCCTCTAGCAGAGGGAACGTGCTAACTGCATGCAGAACAATTGCTGCAAGTGCTGTCAGAAAAAACGGGATTTTACTTTGACTCAACTTCCCTTCTGATGAATTCATCAAAAACGGGGCGATCAACAATAAACTAAGAATGTAAAAAATAATCGAAAAAAGGGCAAACCACATAATGCTTTCTCTTTACTAGGAATTATTCTTATTTTAACGGATCTTTTCTCTAGATCGCCATAATTTTATTTGAAATGATGAAAAACGCCCAAATTTCGGTATAATCACGGCAATTTTTTAAGAAAAAACAGGATTTAAAATGTTTGAGAATTTATCGGATCGTCTTTCCAAAACGCTACGTAACATTAGCGGGAAAGGTCGCTTAACTGAAGATAATATTAAAGAGACGCTACGCGAAGTGCGCATGGCGTTATTAGAAGCTGACGTTGCTTTGCCTGTCGTACGTGAATTTATCGCTAAAGTAAAAGAAAGTGCATTAGGCGAAGAAGTTAATAAAAGCTTAACACCAGGCCAAGAGTTCTTAAAAATCGTTCAACGTGAACTCGAAAAAGCCATGGGTGAAGCTAATGAAAGCTTAAACTTGGCAACGCAACCACCCGCAGTCATTTTAATGGCTGGTTTACAAGGTGCGGGTAAAACCACCAGCGTGGGTAAATTAGCAAAATTCTTACGCGAACGTCATAAAAAGAAAGTACTTGTAGTCTCTGCCGACGTATATCGTCCTGCGGCAATCAAACAGCTTGAGACCTTAGCACAATCTGTTGGCGTGGATTTCTTCCCATCTGATGTCAAACAAAAACCGGTAGAGATTGCAAAAGCGGCACTTGCTGACGCCAAACTCAAATTCTACGATGTGTTAATTGTGGATACGGCAGGTCGCTTACATGTTGATAGCGAGATGATGGATGAAATCAAGCAAGTTCATGCGACATTAAATCCAATTGAAACGCTTTTCACGGTTGATGCGATGACTGGTCAAGACGCGGCAAATACAGCAAAAGCCTTCAATGAAGCCTTGCCACTTACTGGGGTTATCTTAACCAAAGTGGATGGTGATGCGCGTGGTGGTGCGGCCTTATCTATTCGTCAAATCACCGGCAAACCGATTAAATTCCTAGGTGTGGGTGAAAAAACAGAAGCCCTTGAGCCATTCCACCCTGATCGCGTAGCATCGCGTATTTTAGGCATGGGCGATGTACTTTCCCTTATCGAAGATCTTGAACGTTCAGTGGATCGCGAAAAAGCGGAAAAAATGGCACAGAAATTCAAGAAAGGCGATGATTTCACCCTAGACGATTTCCGTGAACAACTCCGTGAAATGAAAAAAATGGGCGGTATGATGTCGATGCTTGAAAAATTACCGGGTGCGAAAAACTTACCGGATCATGTAAAAAATCAAGTAGATGACAAAATGTTTATTAAAATGGAAGCCATCATTAATTCCATGACCTTAAAAGAACGTGCAAATCCAGATATTATCAAAGGATCTCGCCGTCGTCGTATTGCATTAGGTTCTGGTACACAAGTTCAAGATGTGAATAAGTTGCTGAAACAATTTGACGAAATGCAACGTATGATGAAGAAAATGCGCAAAGGCGGAATGGCAAAAATGATGCGCGGCATGCAAGGCTTAATGGGCGGAGGCGGCTTAGGTGGCCTCGGTGGTTTAGGCGGCATGTTTAAACGTTAATCCCCTCTTCAAATAAAGTGCGGTCAAAAATCGATAGGTTTTTGGCCGCATTTTTTATCTTTTTAGTTAGCATTTCCTATTACCTGATTAAATTACTCAGTTTTAGGTAATATTTTCATCAATCGATAGTCGATATAATTGCTCAAGTATTTTACTTAGCGTAAAATCTAGCTCTTGATGGCTATTCTCGGAATAACTAACCATCAAGGCATCGTATTTTCTAATAATCTAGGAGTGATAAAATGGGACAGTATAAAAAGTTCTGGTACCTGTTAGTCGCCGTATTGATTGGAGCCTTCTCCATTCTCGGTTACTATGGGTTCGAAGTTTATCGTGAAGCACCACCGATTCCGCAACAATATGTTTCTGAATCTGGCGAAAAAGTGATTACTCACGATGATATTTTACATGGTCAAACCGCTTGGCAAACCACTGGTGGTATGCAAGTCGGGTCTGTTTGGGGTCATGGTGCATACCAAGCGCCAGACTGGACGGCAGATTGGCTTCACCGTGAATTAACTAACTGGTTGGATATTACCGCGAATCAAGAATTTGGTAAAAATTTCGCTGATTTAAATGATGAACAACAAACGTTATTAAAAGCTCGTCTAACCAAAGAATATCGTGGTAGCAAAGTTGAAAACGGTACCGTTGTGCTTTCAAACACCCGTTTAGCGGCAATGGAAAAAACAGCACAATACTACATCTCTTTATACGGTGACGATCCAGCAACCAAAGTGACTCGTGAACACTTTGCGATGAAGGATAATACTCTTCCTGATTTACAAGCTCGTAAAGACTTAGCTAAATTCTTCTTCTGGACAGCGTGGACTGCATCTGCTGAACGTCCAAATACTCATGCAAGCTACACCAACAACTGGCCACACGAACCGTTAATTAATAACGTACCAACACCAGAAAACGTGGTTTGGTCTATTGCGAGTGTGGTATTCCTTATTGCAGGTATTGGTTTCGTTGTTTGGATTTGGTCATTCAAAAAACGTGAAGATGAACAAGATCCACCTATTCCGGAAGTTGACCCGCTCACAAAATTACAGCTCACCCCTTCTCAACGCGCATTGGGCAAATATCTCTTTACGGTGCTTGCATTATTCTTACTGCAAGTAAACTTAGGGGCGATTGTTGCTCACTATACTGTTGAAGGTCAAGAATTCTATGGTATTGATATTTCTCAATACTTACCTTATTCATTGGTGCGTACATGGCATATTCAAGCGGCATTATTCTGGATTGCAATGGCATTCTTAGCCGGCGGTTTATTCCTGGCTCCGATCATCAATGGCGGTAAAGATCCGAAATTCCAAAAATTGGGTGTGGATGTTTTATTCTGGGCATTAGTGGTATTAGTCGTCGGTTCATTCACTGGTAGCTATTTAGCAATTGCGCATATTCTTCCAGAAGAATGGAGCTTCATGTTCGGTCACCAAGGCTATGAGTTCATTGACTTAGGTCGTTTCTGGCAAGCGGTGAAATTCGCCGGTATCTTATTCTGGTTAGTCTTAATGCTTCGCGGTACAGTGAACGCATTTAAACAACCAGGAGACAAAAACTTATTAGCGTTATTTTTCGCTTCTGTCATTGCAATCGGCTTATTCTATGGCCCTGCATTATTCTACGGCGAGCACACTCACATTTCTGTGATGGAATACTGGCGTTGGTGGGTCGTTCACCTATGGGTAGAAGGCTTCTTCGAAGTATTCTCTGTAGCGGCACTCTCATTCATCTTCGTAAGTTTAGGTTTAGTTTCTCGTCGTACTGCGACTGTAGCAACTATTACTGAAGCGGCATTATTCTTAATCGGTGGTATCCCTGGTACGTTCCACCACCTATACTTCGCAGGTGCAACTACACCGATTATCGCAGTAGGTGCGTCATTCTCTGCACTTGAAGTGGTTCCATTAGTGTTATTAGGTCATGAAGCTTGGGAACACTGGGAAATGCAACAAAAAACACCTTGGATGGAACGCTTAAAATGGCCTCTTTACTGCTTCGTAGCCGTAGCGTTCTGGAATATGTTAGGTGCTGGCGTATTTGGTTTCTTAATCAATCCACCAATTTCGCTTTACTATATCCAAGGCTTGAACACGACTGCTGTTCATGCTCACGCCGCATTATTCGGTGTGTATGGTTTCTTAGCATTAGGCTTCGTATTCTTAATCGCTCGTTATTTACGTCCGGATACACCATTTAACGATAAGTTAATGAAATGGGGCTTCTGGTTATTAAATGGCGGTTTAGTATTAATGATCGTATCAAGCTTATTACCAATCGGTATTATTCAAGGTTATGCAAGTATCTCTGAAGGCTTATGGTATGCTCGTAGTGAAGAATTTATGCAACAACCTCTATTCGATACCTTACGTTGGGTTCGTTTAGGTGGTGATGTAGTATTCATCTTCGGTGCACTAGCCTTCTTCTGGCAAATCTTTACGATGATTTTCTTCAAACCGAAAAAAACAGCTTAACTAGGTTTATTATCATGCAAAAGCGGCTAAGTCATTAGCCGCTTTTTATTTATAAAAAATCCATTATCTTTTTTGACCGCACTTTTATTTTCATTAAATGATTTCCTTTAGCTGGGAAAATAATGTGAATATTTATAAGAGAGTGAATAAGAGAGCCATTGGCTTTATGACCTGTGTTGAGAATGTATTTCATCAAAGTGCGGTTAATTTTTTAATTGTTTTTATACCCAACTGTCATAATAAAAATACTAGGCAATTGAATATTTCTGATATAAAATTCTCCGATTTGTTTTTTAAAGGGAGAAAAAAGATGAAACTCGTTGAAGTAAAACATCCGCTTGTTAAACATAAATTAGGCGTGATGCGCGAAGCTGATATTGATACTAAAAAATTCCGTGAACTTGCAACAGAAGTGGGCAGCTTACTCACCTATGAAGCGACAGCCGATCTCGAAACAGAAAAAGTGATTATCGAAGGTTGGAACGGTCCTGTTGAAATCGACCGTATCAAAGGTAAAAAAGTTACTGTTGTACCAATTTTACGTGCAGGCCTCGGCATGATGGATGGCGTTTTAGAACATGTTCCTAGTGCTCGCATCAGTGTAGTCGGGATTTATCGTAATGAAGAAACTCTTGAACCCGTCCCTTATTTCCAAAAACTAGCCAGTGACTTAGAAGAACGTTTAGCTATCGTTGTGGATCCAATGCTTGCAACGGGTGGTTCAATGATCTCTACAATTGATCTATTAAAAGCAAAAGGTTGCCAACATATCAAAGTATTAGTATTAGTCGCGGCACCAGAAGGGATTAAAGCATTAGAAAAAGCACATCCAGATATCGAACTTTATTGCGCATCGATTGATGATCACTTAAATGAACAAGGCTACATCATTCCAGGCTTGGGGGATGCAGGCGATAAGATTTTTGGGACGAAATAATTCCCTTTTAATAAGACGGCATTTATAGCCGTCTTTTTTCCGTGCGTGAAAACACAAAAGCTAAAAAGCATTAAAACCGACCGCACTTTCAGTTAATTCAAACCGAGAGTTGAAACTAAATGAGTAATCAAACTACAACCGCACCTGTTGAGGTGCAAAGCATGGGCAAACAAGCGTTTGTCGGTTTACAGATGTTATTTGTTGCCTTTGGCGCCTTAGTATTAGTTCCTTTAATCACTGGATTAAATTCTAATACAGCCCTTCTTACCGCAGGTATCGGTACACTACTTTTCCAACTTTGTACGGGTAAACAAGTCCCTATTTTCTTGGCCTCCTCTTTTGCCTTTATTACGCCTATTCAATATGGTGTACAAACTTGGGGCATACCAACCACAATGGGTGGACTTGCTTGTGCAGGCTTCGTCTATTTCGCACTATCAACTTTAGTAAAATTGCGTGGTAGTGCTGCGCTTGAGCGTATCTTCCCGCCTGTTGTTGTCGGTCCCGTAATTATCATTATTGGTATGGGACTTGCTCCTGTTGCTGTGGATATGTCATTAGGTAAAAACAGTGCATATAGCTATGAGCATTCTGTATTGGTTTCGATGATTACCTTAGTCACTACCCTTTCTGTTGCGGTATTTGCTAAAGGTATGATGAAACTGATTCCAATTATGTTTGGTATCGTTGCTGGCTATGTGATTTGTTTATTCCTAGGATTAATTAACTTCCAACCTGTTTTAGATGCAAAATGGTTTGAATTACCTCAGTTAACCAAACCAGAATTTAATTTAGAAGCCATTCTTTATATGCTACCGATTGCTATCGCACCAGCCGTTGAACACGTGGGAGGTATTATGGCAATCAGTTCTGTAACTGGTAAAGATTTCCTTAAGAAACCGGGCTTACACCGCACCTTATTAGGCGATGGTATTGCAACGGCTGCAGCGTCATTAGTAGGTGGTCCACCAAATACCACTTATGCCGAAGTAACGGGGGCTGTAATGCTCACTCGCAACTTTAATCCAAATATTATGACTTGGGCAGCGGTATGGGCAATTGCAATTTCCTTCTGTGGTAAAGTAGGTGCATTCCTTTCTACTATTCCAACTATCGTAATGGGGGGGATTATGATGTTGGTATTCGGTTCAATTGCCGTTGTCGGGATGAGTACCTTAATTAAAGGTAAAGTGGATGTGACTGAACCTCGCAACCTTTGTATCATTTCGGTGGTAATGACTTTCGGGATCGGTAATATGTTTGTCAACGTTGGCGATGCTGTTTCCCTAAAAGGTATCAGTCTTTGTGCTATCGTCGCGATTGTACTGAACTTGATTTTGCCAAAAGCAAAAAATGAAGTAGAATAAAACTTCCCAAATAAAAGGGTTAAATGAAAATTTAGCCCTTTCTTTTTTATTTTAAATTAACTCGTTAATCTGTGAATCAGCAACTTTCTTTACCTATTCATCAAATTGATGATGAAACGCTTGAGAATTTTTATAGTAATAATAATGCATTATTGCTCAATTCTTTACGCCAAAACATGACTGATTTACAGCAACAATTCTTCTACCTTTGGGGAAACCAAAGCGTCGGAAAAACCCATCTTCTACGCGCACTCTGTCATAAATATATTCAGCAACAACGAAGTGCCATTTATGTTCCTTTAAGCAAATCACAATATTTCTCCACGGCTGTTTTTGAAAATTTAGAACAGCAAGAGTTGGTTTGTCTGGATGATTTGCAAGCGGTTATTGGAAATTCAGAATGGGAAATAGCCTTATTTGATCTCTTTAATTGTATTAAAGCCAATGGCAAAACATTACTGGTTGTCAGTGCCGAGCAATCTCCTACTGCTCTGCCCGTTAAATTACCAGATCTGGCTTCTCGCTTAAAATGGGGAGAAAGTTATCAATTGATTCCACTCAGCGATGAACAAAAACTCGCTGTATTAAAACAAAATGCTCATCAACGAGGCATTATGCTTTCAGATGATACTGCCAATTTTATATTTACTCGTCTAGACCGAGATATGGCGACATTAAAAGAGGCGTTAGTTCAACTCGATAAAGCCTCATTGCAAGCTAAACGAAATCTGACCATTCCTTTTGTGAAATCTATTTTAGGCTTATAAACAGATAAAAAAATAACCGCACTTTTTCAAGTACGGTTAATTTTTTAGTCATTTAATTACCAGCAGTGATGGCAATAACCAACACCGACACTCGGCATTATTGCTACAGGAATGCGAGAATAACCTGTATGTTTAGAGCGATGATCACTCGCATTCATTTCATTTGGAACGCTATCTCTTTGTGCAACTTTCGCTTTTTCTCGAGCAGTGACAGTATTACCACTTGTTACTCGAGAATTATAATCCTGCACCGCATTCATATCATACATCGCTGCACCATTACCAATGGTTGAGGCTTGCTGAGGTGCAGTACAAGCTGTTAAAACCGATAATGCTGCAATAGAAATTAATTTTTTCATGCCGTTACCTTTTATCACAAATTACTTTATTCAGTGTTTCTCTACCTTCTTTAATCCGCTCATTCGCTTTTTTTCTGACGTTCGGATCTTCATTTTGCTCAATATATTTTGCTACATTGGCATTTTTGATTGCATAAACAGGGATATACTGTGAATGTTTCGTTTCACCTTTTTTATAAATTGTGGCACCTAAAACACTACCATAATACTCGCTAGCATCATTAGGTTTAATGTAATAATTGCTAGAATTTGTTACATCTACGCCATCATCACTTTTAAAACCAGTACAAATCCCTGCAGGTGAGAGGAAGGTTGTTTTAGATGCAGCTAATTCATTAAATTTATATACTTCAAACTCAACACTATTGGCAAGTTCTGCTATATCTTTAGCAGATTTAGGATCTAAACTTTTTTGTCCTTTTCCATCAATATATTTCACCGTTTCAGAAATATTACTTTCAGAAACATGATTTTCAGGTGTCTTCGCTTTTGTTGCATATACAACACTACTACCTTCGGCTAAAACAACTGATGATGCTAAAACACAAAAAGAGTAAATCCCAATTTTTTTCTTAATATGACTCATAATAATTTGATTTTCTACGTTAATAATTATTTTCGTATAATTCGATGGGTAAATAATCCGGGTCTCGGAAGAAAGTGTACTTCATTCCCGTTAATTCATCAACTCGAATTGCTTCACAATCAATGCTATTTTCCAAAAGATAAGCAACATATTCATCAATATTTTCGACTTTTAATGCTAAATGTCGCAAACCACAAGCCTCTGGAGTGGTTACTCTTAATGGCGGATTTGGAAAAGAAAACAATTCTATTTGACTCCCATCGGGAAAACTTAAATCCAATTTATAGCTATCCCTTTCTGCCCGATAAGTTTCATTTAGCTGTTCAGCGCCTAAAATCTCCATATAAAAATGCTTCGAACGTGCGTAGTTCGAAGCAATAATCGCAATATGGTGAAAACCTAATAATTGGGGTTTCATTATTTCTCCGGTGTGACACTCTTCGCTTTTTCTTCTTCCTGTAAAGCGAGCGCATCACGTGCCGCACGAATACTTTTCTCAAGCATTGGCACGCGAGGATCATCTGGCTCCAATAAACGTAACATCATCGCCCAGGTTACTGCCGCCATTTTATAATCTTCCCCTTCAAAATAACTGAAAGCAAGTAAACTTAAGGCTTCAGGATTCGAATGATCTTGACGAATAACATCACGTAAAAGCTGGTTACCTTTGAGTTTATCTGTTTGATCTTCAGAAGACATTAGCATACGCGCATAGGAAAGCTTATACGTTAAATTATCTGGCTCAAGTTTATTCGCTTGTTGATAACTATCAAAGGCTAATTTTCCATTACCTAAATTCATCCCTACCTGACCTAACAACCACCATTTTTTAGCATCCTTTGGTGTTTTTTGTAAATCCAAACGAAGTGCGGTAGAAAATTGCTGCATTTCTGCATCTGTCATTGGATTTGTGTCTTCTTCTTTGATTCGTTCAAAGAAGTAAGGTAATTTTGCCAATGTTTTTTCCATCATATCTTCGGCTTTCCAAGATCCCAAAGGGAAATAAGCTCCACCAGCAATAATGGCCAAACCTAATAAACCAGAAACAAACCATAACTTACCGTAATTTTTGGCATTATTATCGATGGTTTGTGTTTCTTGTTGAGGAATATCTTCCAATAATGTTTTTTGTAGCTCTTGTTTAAGTTGTTCAACGTTCTCGACTAAGCCTTGCTGATTATCTTGCTCAATCTCTTTTAAGCGAGAAAAGTACAGGGCTTTATTTAATTCATCTCGTTTTTTATCTTCTTTCGCTTTAACAGAACGCAACAAGGGATAAAAACAAATCAATGCCACCACTAACGTGAGCAAAATAATACTTAATGCAAAATTCATTATTTATCCTTTTCTTTGAGTAAAGCCGATAAACGCGCATTCTCTTCGTCATCTAAAATCGCGTCAGAATTGACCGCACTTGGGCTTTTTGATTTACGTTTGAATACAAATAAAATGCCAATCAACACTAATAAAATTGGGGCAATCCATAATACGATTGTTGACGTCGTCATTGGTGGATCATAAGTCACAAAATTGCCATAACGTTGAATCATATAATCGACAACTTCACTTCGTTTTTTGCCTTCTTGCAATAATTCAAACACTTTGCCACGCATATCTACAGCAATGGTTGCATTCGAATCGGCAATATTGTTATTTTGACATTGTGGACAACGTAATTCTTGTGTTAATTGATGATAGTCCTTTTCTTGTTCTGGTGAGGCAAAATTCAATGCATCAATAGAAGCCGTCGCCGAGATACTCACCAAAAGTGCGGTTAAAAAAAGCCATGATTTTTTCATTATGGTTTCTCCGCGAGTTTGTCATAAATCGGTTTTAAGGTCTCAGTCCAAACGCGTTCATTCACATCACCCGCTAAGCGATAATGAATCACACCTTTGCCATCAACGATAAATGTTTCTGGTGCGCCGTAAACACCCAAATCTAATGCAAAAGAACCTTTTTCATCTTTAAGCACAAGACTATAAGGATTGCCTAAATCTTTCAGCCATTTCATTGCTTTTGGTGATTCATCTTTATAGTCTAAACCAATGATTGTCACGCCTTGCTTGGCTAATTGATTCAAATATTGATGCTCTGCGTAACAAGTTGGACACCAAGTCGCCCACACATTTAAGAGAATTGGTTTACCTTGTTGGAAAATTTCATTACCGTAGGTTTTATTTTCCAATAAATCCGTTAATGTTTTCTGTGGTACAGGCTTCCCTACCAGAGCTGACTCTAACGCTTTCGGATCATCACCTTGTGCATTGCGTCCAAGCTGAACTAAAAATGCCACAACGACAGCTAGAAAAATAATAAGTGGGATAAGTAGTTTTTTATTCATAACACGATCAATTTACATCTATTTTTAGGGGGCTTAATCTAGCCCCTCATCACGATTAAGACTGTTTTACCAAACGACTAAAACGATAACGACGGTCAAACATACAGAGCAAGCCACCTATCGCCATAAACAATCCACCAATCCAAATCCAACGGATAAACGGTTTATAGTAGAGGCGAAGCGCCCATGAGTTATCTTCTATTTTTTCACCCAAGGCAACATAAAGATCGCGGGTAAAGCCCCAATCAATTGCCGCTTCAGTCATTGGCATTTTACTGACAGTATAAAAACGTTTTTCAGCAAATAATGTTGCTTCTAGTTTACCGTCTTTTGAAATATCAATTTGTGCTTTGCCGCCCATATAGTTAGGACCATTTGCATCGCTCACACCGGTAAATGTGAAGTCATAGTCAGCGATCTGCACCGTATCACCCACAGCCATTCGCACATCGCGCTCTACACTAAAGTTTTGGCTAAATGCAATTCCCCAAACTGTCATTGCCACACCAAGGTGAGCCAAAATCATCCCCCAATGGGAACGGGAAAGCTTGGTAATACCTTTAAAAAACGATTCGCGGTGTGTTGCACGTTGTTTCATTTCATAAAGGCTTAATAACACAATAATGACGGACATCATGGTGCCAAGCACAACACTGACGGTGAGTTTATTGTGTAAGAAATATGGCAAGGCAAAGCCTGCAATCGCCATTACAATCACACTCACTACAACCGGTGTACGAATTTCAGAGAACTGATCTCGACGCCATTTAACTAATGGCCCAATACCTAGTAATAAGGCAAATGGGGTCATAATAATCAGGAACATTTGATCAAAGAACGGCGCACCGATCGAAATCGAGCCCAAACCTAATTGTTTGTGAACTAATGGCAATAACGTCCCTAAGAACACCACACAAAGTGCGGTCATTAATAGGATGTTATTTAATAATAATAAGGTTTCGCGAGAATAGCGTTCTGCATTATCACGCGAACGAATTTGGTTTCCTTTGTAAGCGTACAAGGTTAAAGAACCACCGATTACCACAACCAAATAAGCAAGAATATATAAACCACGTGTTGGATCTGAAGCAAAGGCGTGTACTGACACTAAGATACCGGAACGAACTAAGAACGTACCCAATAAGCAAAGTGAGAACGCAAGAATTGCCAAAAGCACAGTCCAAGCTTTAAAAGAGCCACGTTTTTCAGTCACCGCTAAAGAGTGGATTAATGCGGTTCCTGCAAGCCAAGGCATTAAAGAAGAGTTTTCTACTGGATCCCAGAACCACCAGCCCCCCCAGCCTAGCTCATAATACGCCCACCACGAACCGAGCACGATCCCGAGTGTTAAAAATACCCAAGCCGCCATCGTCCAAGGGCGTGACCACCTTGCCCAAGCGGAGTCTAATTTCCCTGTCATTAATGATGCAATCGCAAAGGCAAAAGCCACAGAAAAACCAACATATCCCATATAAAGCAATGGCGGGTGGAAAATTAAGCCCACATCTTGCAACATTGGGTTGAGTTCTCTGCCATCTACTGGGAAGTCAGGGAATGTACGGGTAAATGGATTTGAGGTAAACAATACGAAGAGTAAGAAGCCGATGCTAATAATCCCCATAATACCTAACACGCGAGCCACGGCTTCTTGTGGTAAGTGTTTGCTAAATAACGCAACCGCTGCGCCCCAAAGAGTTAATAACCAAATCCAAAGTAACAATGAACCCTCGTGTGAACCCCACACTGCAGATAAACGATAATAAATCGGCAAGCTGCTGTTAGAGTTATTGACTACATATTGCACACTGAAATCATTGACGGCAAACAGATAGAATAATGCCGCAAAAGCAATGGTTAAACTGAAAAATAAACCATAAGTCATTGGACGAGCCAATGACATTAATTGAGGGTGACTTTTTTCTGCGCCCCATAATGGGAAAATCGCTAAAAAGAATGAAACGGCAAGACTTAAAGCAAGCGCATAATTTCCTAGTTCAGCAATCATTATTGACCTTCTTGCGGTTTTTGCTGGGTTTCTTTATAACGACGATCAGCTTCACTCTCGCCTTTTAATTCTGCACCCATTGGCTTATGTACTTTCTGCATTTTTTCGCCTAATTCAGGTGGCACATAATTTTCATCGTGTTTAGCAAGTACTTCTGTCGCCTCTAATAAAGTTGGCTCTTTTAATACACCTTGTGCGACGATACCTTGCCCTTCACGGAAAAGATCAGGAAGAATACCTTCGTATTCTACAGTGATAGACGGACCAATATCATTTAAGTCAAAGCGAACTTTTAAGCTTTTTGGATCACGTTTTACTGTGCCTTCCACAACCATACCACCTACACGGATACGTTGCCCCACTTCAGGTTTTTGATCTGCTTTGCCTTCTTTACCTTCAATCACTTCTGATGGTGTATAAAATAAATCGATATTTTGGCGAAGCGCATAAAGTACTAAACCCGTTGCAATTGAAATACCTAAAATCACAAAGATAATGATAGAGAGTCTTGATTTACGTCTTGGATTCATAGCGTATTTCCTTTATTTACTTGGTTTAAACGTGCTTCACGTTGTTGCTCGCGTAACACTTCTTTTAACACCGCTTTACGCCCCTTGACGCTTTGTATCGCCAAAATGATCATGGCCACTAAGCTGATCCCATAGGAAAGCCACACGTAAAAACCGTAGCCTCCCATATTGATAAAATCACTCCAATTTTGGAAAAACATTTTCCGCTCCCTAAAATAAAAATGAAAAACTATTTTAGCTTACTTGCTAACTCTTTTACCCATGGGCGTTTGCTGTCTTCTTTTAGCAATTCAACGCGATAACGTACGAGCGTAAACCAAATGGATAAAAATAAAAATCCAAAAATACATAAAATCAGTGGAATCAACATCGGTGTTGCAATGGAAGGTTTTTCAAACTTCGTGATACTTGCCCCTTGATGTAAGGTATTCCACCACTCTACGGAAAAGTGAATGATTGGTAAATTCACCACACCAACAATACACAAGATACCCGCTGATTTTGCGCCCACCGCACGATCAGAAAATGCAGAATAAAGGGCTAATACACCAATATATAAGAAGAAAAGAATAAGTTCTGCGGTTAAACGCGCATCCCACACCCACCAGGTTCCCCACATTGGTTTACCCCAAATTGCACCTGTTACCAAGGCAATAAAGGTAAACATTGCACCGATCGGTGCCATGGCTATCATTGAAAGATGAGCGGCTTTAATTTGCCAAACTAATGCAATAATGGCAGCCACTGCCATAGAACCATACACACCCATTGACCAAATCGCTGCCGGCACATGGACATACATAATTCGGAAACTATTGCCTTGCTGATAATCTGCCGGTGCATAAGCTAAGCCCCACACAATGCCAACAGCCAATAATAAAACCGCAATCGCACCAAAAAATGGGCTTAATTTGCCACATAAATGATATTGGGTTTCATGTTTTGCGTAAGGATGTAACCACTTCCACATAAAAGATCCTTAATTCCAAAAAATAAAAAACAGTTAAAAATCTGACCGCACTTTCACCGTAATGATGATTAATTATCTAAACTAATTCTTAGTGCCGCTGCAATAGCGAAAGGCGATAATGTTATCGCGCCAGCCAAAATTGCGCCTAAAATAGCAAGCTGTCCGCCATAAGGGAGATTTAACGCGGCGGCATCTAAAATTGCTGAGGCAAAAATTAAAACCGGGATGAATAATGGTACCACAAGTAAACTCAGCAATACGCCACCTTTACGTAATCCTACCGTCAATGCCACGCCAATCGCACCAATGCAGCTTAAAATCGGTGTTCCCACTAGCAAGGTGACCACTAATGCCCACCAAATATTCACTTCTAATGAAAGCAATAAAGCCGCAATAGGAGAAAGTAGAATTAACGGCAAACCCGTTAACAACCAGTGTGCAACGACTTTTGCGAGTGCCGTTAGCGCTAAAGGTTGAGCCGTAAGCATCAATTGTTCTAAAGAGCCATCAATAAAATCATCTCGGAATAAACGTTCAAAAGATAGCAACGCAGAAAGCAATGCCGCAACCCAAGCAACCCCGGGTGCAATGCGAGAAAGTAGTTTAGGATCTGGCCCAATTACCAATGGAAACAGCGTAATCACGATTAAAAAGAACCAAAGCGGGTTCAGTATTTCCGCTTGTTTACGGGTCGCAATCTTCAGCTCACGCTTTATAATCTGTAAAAATATCATAAAAATCTAAGAGTTATATTTATAATCAGCAAGATTGATTTTTTTCAATAATGTACTCGGCACTTCTTGGTGGCTCGTTAGAATGACCATTCCACCTTTTTTAGCATGATTTTCAAAAAGTGCGGTCAAAACTTCAACCCCTTTTTTGTCTATTGCTGTAAAAGGTTCATCCAAAATCCAAAGTGGCGCTTCAGAGATCCATAATCTCGCCAAGGCAATGCGTTTTTGCTGACCTGCTGAAAGTTGAGCTGCCGGTAAATCTTCGCGACCGAGTAAGCCTACTGTTTCCAACACATCCCATAAAATATCGGTGCCTTGCTGGCTTTGACTAATCTGCTGATAAAATTTTAAATTTTCCCATGCTGTTAATTCAGGTTTCACACCAGAATGATGGCCGAGATAAAGTAGCTGATGATGGTATTCTTCGCGTTGTTTTGTAATCTCGTCTGAATTCCAGCGCACTTTACCTTCTACAGGCTGTGCAAGGCCAGCTAAAATGCGCAATAAACTTGTTTTGCCGATACCATTGTGCCCTTCAATTTGCACGAAATCACCGCTTTGAAATTGCAGTGAAAGATCAGTGAACAATACGCGATCGCCACGTTGACACGCTAATTGTTCTAATTGAAGTTGATGAGCAGGAAACATAGTCTCAGCCTTAAAAATAAAACCTTGTTAAAAATCAGCGGGTATTCTACCACAAGGGGAAATTTTGACGAGATTTTAAGGGCTAAAAGGTATAACTATTTAGGAGTAGATCGGTGTGTTTATTGATTTAAAACAAATTAAGCTTTTCTAGCCTATTCATCGGATAATCAAATAATTAAAAGATTTACTGATCTAAATCAAATTTTCTGCTACCATTTAACTACTTTTTGATGTTGTTTTATCAAAAACATTACCTTAACTTCATTTAAAAAAGGAACATATTATGTCTTATACTCTACCTGAATTAGGTTACGCTTATGATGCGTTAGAACCACATTTTGATGCGCAAACAATGGAAATTCACCACACTAAGCACCACCAAGCTTATGTAAACAATGCAAACGCGGTGTTAGAAACTTTACCTGCTGAATTTTCTGAAATGTGCTCAGGTCAATTAATCAGCCAATTAGACAAAATCCCAGCTGAAAAACGTACTGCATTACGTAACAACGCAGGCGGTCACGCAAACCACAGCTTATTCTGGAAATCATTGAAAAAAGGCACCTCTTTACAGGGTGATTTAAAAGCAGCTATCGAACGTGATTTCGGTTCTGTAGAAAACTTCAAAGCTGAATTTGAAAAAGCAGCAGCGACTCGTTTTGGTTCAGGCTGGGCGTGGTTAGTGATCAACCAAGGTAAATTATCTGTTGTATCAACAGCAAACCAAGATTCTCCATTAATGGGTAAAGAAATCGCAGGTTGTGAAGGTTTCCCACTTTTAGGTTTAGACGTTTGGGAACACGCTTACTACTTGAAATTCCAAAACCGTCGTCCAGACTACATCAAAGAATTCTGGAACGTAGTAAACTGGGATTTCGTTGCTGAGCGTTTTGCTAAAAAATTAGCAGATTGTGGATGTGCAGCTAAATAATAGTTTCTAAAAATATATAAAAAATCGCCTATTTTTAGGCGATTTTTTTATTGGTTAAATCCAGCGTCTCACTTTTTTCTTGTAAGCCAAATAAGGCTCACCAAACTTCTTCTCTAACCAGTATTCTTCAGGTTTAATTTGCCATTGTGTGATGAGATAAACAAAAAGAAAAACACCTAGAAAACTGACCGCACTTTGCAAATAAACTGCCCATGCCACTAGCAAGCCCGCTAAACTTAAATACATTGGGTTACGACTAAAACGATAAATACCATCTGCCACAAACACGTTGCTTTTTTCTAAGTGAATTGGATTGATATTCGCTTTACTTTTATAAAATTGCCAAAGGCTGAAAAAAGCGATGACAGAAGAAACCGATACAATCAAATAAACTGCTAATACATTGATTTTGAACGGATAAGGATTAGGCAAATATGTCATGATAAGTGCACAGCCAATAAAAATGATGGGTGGTGGCACAATAGGTTTCTGAATCATAAGATCAAAAATCCAATAAAAAAGCCCGAGCAATTCGGGCTAATTAAAATATTACAGATTATTTAATTTCATCTGCGCCATTTGTTTTTCTAACGGGTTACCATTTTTCTGAGCATTCTCAAAGCTTGCTTTAGCACCATTCACATCGCCTTTCGCGACTTGAATATCGCCCGCTAAAAGATCTTTACGTGCACTGAAGCCTTGGCTTTTCACTTGATTTAGACTTGCTAATGCTGCATCAAATTGACCTTGTTGGAATTGCACCGCAGACAAACGAAGTGCTGCAAGAGAAGTTAAGATATCATCTTGTGATTGAGCAATCGCTTGTTTTAAGCTATTTTCAGCAGAGGCGTAATCTTGTTTTGCAACAAAACCTTTTGCTTCATCTAATAAGCTAAATACCGCATAGCTGGTTTTATCATGCGCTTTCACAAATTCAGCTACTTTAGCTTGTTGTGCGGCGGCATCTTTGTTTGCAGTATAAACTAACGCATCATATTCAGCAGACGCTTGCATGATTTGATTGGCTTGATAAGACTGCCAATAACGCCAGCCCAACATCCCGCCTACACCAAGAATAAAAGCGGCAATAATGGTTTTGCCATTGTCTTTCCACCATTCTTTTAACTGGTTCAGTTCTTGTTCTTCTTCAATGGTATATGCCATTTTCCTATCCTTCTAAAATTAAAATTGGGCTTTCACGTGTTCAATCAAATTGGCCACATCAATGGTTTGCTGCTCTGCTGCGCCAAGTAAGTGTTTTACCACAACTTGATTATTTTGTACTTCACTTTCGCCAAGCACAAGAGCCAGAGTCGCACCAGACTTATCTGCGCGTTTAAATTGTTTTTTAAAGTTACCACCGCTGCAATGCAACATTGTACTTAAGTGCGGTAATTCTGAGCGAAGTTTTTCCGCTAGTTGGAATGCGGCTAACGTTGTACCTTCACCTTGATAAACAACGTAAATATCTACCGCACTTTTTACCGGAATCGATTTATTCACTTCTTGAACGAGTAACACTAAACGCTCTAAGCCCATTGCGAAACCGACACTGCTGGTTGCGTGACCACCAAGTTGCTCAACTAAGCCGTCATAACGTCCGCCACCACATACAGTACCTTGCGCACCTAATGCTGATGTCACCCATTCAAATACGGTTTTATTATAATAGTCTAAACCACGTACCAATTTTGGATTAATTTCATATTGAATACCCACCGCATCTAATAGACCGCATAACTGCGCAAAATGCTCGCGACTTTCATCATCTAAATAATCCAATAATTTTGGCGCGCCGTCCAATACATCTTGTAATGCTTGATTTTTAGTATCCAAAATACGTAATGGATTTTTTACAAGACGTTCTTTCTCTTCTTCGCTCATTAAATCTTGGTGATTTTCTAAGAAAGCCACTAATGCAGAACGATAGTTTGCACGTGCTTCTAATGAACCAATCGAATTTAATTGAAGAGAAACATGTTGATCAATACCTAATGCTTTCCACAAACGAGCCGTTAAAATAATTAGCTCCGCATCAATTTCAGGGGTTGCGATACCGAATACTTCTACACCTGCTTGATGAAATTGACGGTAACGACCTTTTTGTGGACGTTCATGACGGAACATCGGTCCCATGTACCATAAACGTTGTTCATTGTTGTAAATCCAACCATGCTCAATCGCAGCACGCACACATCCTGCCGTACCTTCTGGACGAAGCGTTAATTGCTCATCATTATCCCAAAATGTGTACATTTCTTTTGAGACAACATCTGTGACTTCACCAATTGCACGAGCAAATAATGGCGTACTTTCCACGATTGGCATACGCACTTCTGAATAGCCGTAGCTGCTTAAAATTTGGCGAACCTGTCCTTCAATCCATTGCCAAAGTGGAGATTCAGTTGGGGAACAGTCATTCATCCCACGAATTGCTTGAATATTTTTTGCCACGAGTTTTCCTTAAATAATTCGATTTTTTGGATCTTGTTGTGCAACTTTGGCACGAATTTTTGCTTCTAATTGGTCAATAATCGCGTCGTTATCAAAACGTTCTTTTTGACGCTCACCATCTAAATAATAACCACTTTTCTTATTACCACCGGTAACGCCAAGGTCAGACACCAATGCTTCACCAGGGCCATTTACCACACAACCAATAATAGATACATCCATTGGGGTAATAATATCTTCTAAACGTTGTTCTAATGCATTCACCGTGCCGATCACATCAAACTCTTGACGAGAGCAAGTTGGACAAGCAATAAAGTTAATCCCGCGAGAACGAATACGTAATGATTTTAAAATATCAAAACCAACTTTGATTTCTTCTACAGGATCGGCGGCTAAAGAGACACGCAAGGTATCACCAATGCCTTCTGCTAACAACATCCCTAAACCAATTGCTGACTTCACAGAGCCCGCACGTGCGCCACCTGCTTCCGTAATACCTAAATGCAACGGCTGTTTAATGGCTTTTGCCAGTAAACGGTAAGATTCCACCGCCAGGAAGACATCGGATGCTTTTACGCTCACTTTGAATTGATCGAAGTTTAAACGATCCAAGATCTCAACGTGGCGTAACGCTGATTCTAACAAGGCTTCTGGTGTTGGCTCGCCAAATTTCTCTTGAATATCTTTTTCTAATGAGCCAGCATTGACACCAATACGGATCGGGATATTTTTATCACGCGCGCAATCTACCACTGCACGAATACGATCTTCACGACCGATATTGCCTGGATTAATACGTAAGCAATCCACCCCATATTCAGCCACTTTTAACGCAATACGATAGTCAAAATGAATATCCGCCACCAATGGCACATTTACTTGCTGTTTAATGATTTTAAACGCTTCGGCGGCATCCATGGTAGGTACAGAAACACGCACGATATCTGCGCCGACGCGTTCCAACGATTTAATCTGTGCAACGGTCGCTTCAACATCCGTTGTGCGAGTATTTGTCATGGATTGTACGGCAATCGGTGCATCACCACCGATTGGTACATTGCCCACATAAATTTTTGTCGATTCACGACGTTTGATAGTAGGTTTTACTGCTGACATTCTTTCGTAAATTATTCGTTAAGGTTTTGGTAATTTAAATTTAGCCACACGGCCATCAACGGTAAGCGGATACGCTTCGCCTTTATAAGTAATACGAACGTTACCCGGCGCACCGATAATCAACGCATAGTCATTACCATTAAAGGTTAAGACTTCGCCTTGTTTATATTCTTTTTGTGCTAATACTTTACGGTTTTGGTCTTTCACACTAATCCAGCTTGAATTTTTGGTAATCTCAATAACAAGATCACCCTTCGCTGTTGTTGGTGCTTCAGAAATAGCAGGGTTTTCAACCGCACTTTGTGCATCTGGCACGGTTGGCTCTGTTGTGGGTTCTGTGTTAGGTAAGGTTTGTTCCACAACAGGGGCTTGAACTTGTTCAACGATAGGGGCTGAAGTTGCGCCAGTTGAAACTTCTGCGTTTACTGGTTGAGATTTATTTTCTTGAGTATTTGAAACAGCGGGTTCAGCAGCGGCATTATTTGTTGTTTCCGCTACTGGCGTAGTTCCATTGTTTGACACCGCAGGCTGACTATTTACTGTTACTGGAATTTCATTTGAATGAGTAACCGGCACCTCTGCTGTTTTTTCTTTTTCAACGTAGGTTTGCACTAAATTATCACGTTCTTCGTTTGATTTTTGATAATTCTGCCACCACCATAAGCCTGTCATCCCAACAGCTGCGAGTAAAATAATGGTTGTAAGTGTGCCGACCCAGCGACTATGAGAAGAGTATTGGTTTACTGAACGCGTCGCGCGTGCATTTTTACCTAAATCGTTTTTGTATGCTTCACCAAAGGTTAAATGCGCCCATTCGCTCTCAGGAATACGTAAAAATTTTGTATAACTACGCACATATCCTTTCATAAAAGTTGATGGCACATTTTTTTGGACAAATTCATTATTTTCTAATTTTTCCAAAATACTTGGGCGCAAAGAAATTGCCTTTGCCGCATCTTCCAGAGAAAGATTTAACGCTTCGCGAGTTTGACGAAGTCTATCCCCAAAAGAGAGGTCTGTTTTTTCAGTTTGTTCGACGATTGTATTCATAGGTATAAAAATAGAGAAATAGAAATAAAAAACTAAATACCAAATTTTAAAGTCGAAAGGGGCTTTTGGCAATGATTATTTGAGCGTGCGGAGCTTTTCCGCTCTAGAAGGATCAACTTGGCGCAATTTCTCCAACGCTTGTTGATAAACATCGGTTTGTTTTCCGACAAAAGCACAAAGTGCCATGTTTTCGTAGGTATCGGCTTGATGATAATAATTCGGCGCAGCGAGTGCCGCATTAAATTGCGAATAAGCTTGTTCAAACTCACCTTGCCCACATAAAAAAGCACCGAAGTTGTTGTACACGTCGCCTTGCTTATCGTCTAACTTAATCGCCTGTAAATAAGCTTGCTTCGCTTTTTCTGTATCGCCTTGTAATTGATAAAAATGCGCAAGTGCCGAGTGCACAAGATAATACCGCTCATCATGCTCAAAGGCTTTATCTAAATTAAGTTTTGCTTGAACAAAATCCTCTTGTTGCAAATAGCCTAAAGCCAATTCAACGCGCGCTTTGGCTGCTTGTTGTTTATTAAAATCGACTGAAGACTGAGAAATGCAAGCAGAAAAAACAAAAGGAAAAATGACCGCACTTAGAATGTTAATTGGGATTAATTTCATCTTATCACTCCTCTCTCTTATCACTCTTATCCGGGCAGTTTTCCCTTTACAAGTATTGCTATATTTAGCTTAGTTAACAGCTTTCACGTCAATACCTTCACCAAACTTACGCTTCATTGCTGTACGTTTGGTTCGGTCGATGACATCCCCCGCCAACTGACCACAAGCAGCATCAATATCATCACCTCGGGTTTTGCGTACAATCACTGTAAAACCGTATTCCATTAATGTTTTTTGGAAACGATCAACACGACTATTTGAGCTTTTACCATAAGGCGCTTCTGGGAACGGGTTCCATGGGATCAAGTTAATTTTACACGGGGTATTTTTTAATACTTGAGCTAATTGATGCGCATGCTCTGTGCCATCATTCACGTGATCTAATAACACATATTCAATTGTCACTTTACCATGGTTAGCATTCGATACTTCTAAGTATCTGTGTACCGAATCCATCAACATTTTGATGTTATATTTTTTATTGATCGGCATAATTTCATCACGCAATTCATCGTTCGGTGCGTGAAGTGAAATAGCTAATGCCACATCAATCTTATCGCGCAACATATCGAGCGCTGGCACAACACCTGAAGTGGATAAAGTCACGCGTCGTTTAGATAATCCATACGCGAAATCATCCAGCATAATTTCCATCGCGGGTACAACATTGGCTACATTCAGCAATGGTTCACCCATACCCATCATCACCACATTGGTTATCGGACGAACACCTGTGACACCAAAATTACCGATAATTTTTGATGCACGCCAAACCTGACCGATAATTTCAGATACCGTTAAATTACGGTTAAAGCCTTGCTGTGCTGTTGAACAGAAGGTACAAGCTAACGCACAGCCTACTTGAGAAGAAACACAAAGTGTCGCGCGATCTGCTTCTGGAATATAGACCGTTTCAACTTGTTGTTCACCAACCTGCATCGCCCATTTAATCGTGCCATCCGCAGAGCGTTGTTCAACCGCCACTTCTGGTGCTTTAATTTCCGCGACCGCTTTTAATTTTTCTCGTAATTTTTTATTAATATTGGTCATATTGTCGAAGTTATCTTCGCCAAAATGATAAATCCATTTCACTAATTGATCCGCACGAAATGGTTTCTCGCCTAATTCAGCAAAAAACTCACGCATCTGCTGACGCGTTAAATCCATTAAGTTAATCTTTTTTGTATTCGTTTCGGATAAAAGGGGTTGTTCTAACATAAAGCCTCGTTATTACACATTACGGCGATGATGTTACTCAGAATTGAGCAACAAAAAGTTCGCATATTAAAAATGAGCCGAGATTTTACAGATTTACTGACGGATAAGCTAGCAGATTTGAAAAACAAAGAAAATTTTGACCGCACTTCTTTGCGATCGCTATCGCAAAAATCAAAAAACAAAAGAAAAAAGTGCGGTTAAAAAACTTTAAATTTTTTCTCTTTCACACATCCCAAACCCTTACAAAAACTGATAGAATACAAGCTTTGTTTTATTCTCTAAGTTGGCTATATTAAAAGATATGTTAAAAAAAGTTCTTTCTGTATTGTGTTTAGTGCCAGCAATGGCAACGGCACAATCTTATGTCGTGTATGATTTCACCCATGATCGCGTGCTCGAAAGTAGCTCACCGAATCATGTTCAACCTATCGCATCCGTCACTAAGTTAATGACTGCAAATGTGTTTCTTGAAAATAATCGAAACACAAATTGTACTGCATCGATTACTGACGACGATTACGATTACATCAAAGGCACACATACAAAATTACCAAAATACACGCCAATTTCTTGTAATGAATTATTAAAAGCGATGCTCGTTCATTCTGACAACTATGCTGCTCATGCCCTTTCTCGCTCTGCGGGCATGAGTCGTTTGCAATTTATCCAAAAAATGAATGAAAAAGCACGAGAACTAGGCATGCGTTCTACCCGCTTTTCAGATAGTTCAGGTTTATCTGACAGCAACATTTCAAGTGTGATGGATCTGGTTAAATTGGCTAAATACTCTCTTAACAAAGCACAAATCAAAAACCTCTCGAATATGCCAAGCGCTTTCATTCAAGCTGGCGGACGTAGCGTTTTTGTTAAAAACACCAATAAATTAGTGCGTGAAGAAGTGTTTGATGCAGCAATTAATAAAACCGGTTATATTCGCGAATCTGGCTATAATTTAGTCTTTGTGAATAAAAATCCATGTAATCGCGCTACCATTGGGGTGATCAGTTTAAATAACCATTCATCTGCGTTTCGTACTAACTTTACTAAAGGAAAATTGGAACAATACGGTTGTATCGCAGGGCGTAGCATGCACAACTTTACCGTTGATGAAGCCCAATATGAAGAAGGCTATGATGAAGCGGGTATGGATCGCCTAATCCAACAAGTTGGTGGTTAATCATTTCAAAAAGAGCGGTCAATTTTGCACAAAATTTTCCGCTTTTTAATTTTAACCACCTATCGATTTGATAATTATTTTCATTTGAAAACCTTATAAAAAATGATATTATTCTACAGAATGCCAATCAATCATTATTTTTTAAGGAGATCTCATGAAGCATTTATTTAAAAGCCTATCTGTTATCGCTCTAGGTTTAGCTACTTTACAAGCCGAAGCAAAATTTAAAGTGGTGACCACATTTACTGTTATTCAGGATATCGCACAAAATGTTGCGGGCGATGCTGCGACGGTGGAATCCATCACTAAACCCGGTGCAGAAATTCACGAGTATGAACCTACCCCTAAAGATATTGTAAAAGCCCAATCTGCCGATTTAATTTTATGGAACGGATTAAATTTAGAGCGTTGGTTTGAGCGTTTCTTCCAAAATATCAAAGACAAACCAGCCGTTGTGGTAACCGAAGGCATTACGCCACTGTCTATTTATGAAGGCCCTTATAAAGATGCACCTAACCCACATGCTTGGATGTCGCCATCTAATGCGTTGATTTATGTCGAAAATATTAAAAATGCATTAGTTAAATACGATCCGCAAAATGCTGATACTTATCAAAAAAATGCGGCAGCATATGCAGAAAAAATCAAACAGCTCGATAAACCTTTACGTGAAAAACTCTCACAGATTCCTGCCAACCAACGTTGGTTAGTCACCAGTGAAGGTGCCTTTAGTTATTTAGCGAAAGATTACGATCTCAAAGAAGGCTATTTATGGCCAATTAACGCTGAACAACAAGGTACGCCTCAACAAGTGCGTAAACTTATCGATTTAGTGAAAAAAAATCATATTCCAGTGGTATTTAGTGAAAGTACCGTGTCAGCAAAACCTGCTCAACAGGTAGCGAAAGAAAGTGATGCTAAGTACGGCGGCGTACTTTATGTCGATTCTCTTTCTGCCGCTGACGGCCCTGTACCGACTTATGTCGATTTGCTCAATGTCACTGTATCCACCATCGTGAAAGGATTTGAAAAATAATGACTGCACTTTCCGCTTCGATTTCCGTTAATGATGTAACCGTTCGTTACAACAACGGGCACACTGCAATTTATGATGTTACCTTTGCATTACAAGGGGGAACAATCTGTGCCCTTGTCGGCGTAAATGGAAGCGGAAAATCAACGCTATTCAAAAGCATCATGGGCTTAATTAAACCACAGCAAGGCAATATTGCGCTTTGTGGTTTGCCAATTAATCGAGCATTGAAACAAAATTTGGTTGCTTATGTACCGCAAGCGGAAGAAGTCGATTGGCAATTTCCAGTCTCCGTTTATGATGTTGTCATGATGGGACGCTACGGCTATATGAATTTCCTACGCATTCCAAAGGCTGAAGACAAACAAAAAGTGCTCGAAGCGATGCAACGAGTAAACATCGAGCATTTAGCTGAACGGCAAATCGGCGAGCTTTCTGGTGGACAGAAAAAACGCGTATTTTTGGCTCGAGCATTAGCCCAACAAAGTAAGATTATCTTACTCGATGAGCCTTTTACAGGTGTGGATGTTAAAACTGAAAATGCTATTGTGGAACTCCTTCGCCAATTACGTGCTGAAGGCCATTTAATTTTAGTTTCTACCCACAACTTGGGTTCTGTACCAGACTTCTGTGACCAAGTGGTGATGATTAACCGTACTGTGATTGCTGCCGGTAAAACAGAAGATACATTCAATCAGCATAATTTGGAAAAAGTCTTTGGTGGTGTATTACGACACGTCAAATTATTAGGTGAAGATCTGCATAATGATGAAGATAAACGTGCTGTCACCGTGCTTACGGATGATGAACGTCCCGTTGTCTTCTATGGTGAAACCAAAAATGATCCGCCCGCAACGGCTGTAAAATCCTGTCGTCTGCCTCCGTCTGACAAGGAATAAGTCATGCTTGAATATTTACTGGAACCTTTCTCCTATGAATATATGCAAAAAGCCATGTGGATAAGTGCCGCAGTTGGTGGTATTTGTGCCTTTCTTTCTGCCTATTTAATGTTGAAAGGTTGGTCATTAATTGGAGACGCGCTCTCTCATTCCGTGGTTCCGGGTGTGGCGATAGCTTATGCCTTTTCACTCCCCTATGCTTTAGGTGCTTTTTTTGCCGGCATTTTGGCCGCACTTTCCATTTTATGGATCAAATCCATTTCTAAACTCAAAGAAGATGCCGTTATCGGCTTTATTTTCAGTACCTTTTTTGCCTTAGGTTTACTGATTATTTCCTTGAATCCAACCTCGATAAATGTGCAAAACATCATTCTCGGTAATATCCTCGGGATTGCCGATGAAGATATTTATCAAGTAGCCATCATTATGTTGATTTGCTTGGTCTTATTGCTTATTTTTTGGAAGGATCTGTTACTGATTTTCTTTGATGAAACGCAAGCGATTACAGTAGGTCTTTCGCCACTGTTTTACAAAGTCCTCTTTTTTACACTCTTGAGTGCTTGTGTCGTTGCCGCATTACAAACTGTCGGGGCGATTTTAGTGATAGCTATGGTAATCACACCAGGCGCCACCGCCTATTTACTCACAGATAAATTCAAAACTCTTATCAAAGTTGCGGTAGCATTAGGCGCAATCACTGGTTTTGTCGGTGTCTATTTAAGCTATTATCTCGATGGAGCCACAGGTGGTGTCATCGTGACATTGCAAACCTTGTTATTTTTATTAGCTTTTCTATTTTCGCCAAAATACGGATTAATGAGTCAAAAACGACGTAAGGCGGTGGCCCATGAGTGAAATATTTGCGATTTTCCTTGAGCCATTTCAGTTTGACTTTATGCAAAATGCGTTACTCACCGCATTAGTGGTTGCTGTGATCTGTGCACTACTCTCTTGCTATTTGGTATTGAAAGGATGGTCATTGATGGGCGATGCTATTTCCCATGCCGTCCTGCCTGGTATTGTATTAGCTTTTCTAGCCGGTATTCCATTGGTGATTGGAGCCTTTGTCTCAGGTATTGCCTGTGCCTTAGGAGTGGGTTATTTAAAAGAAAACAGTCGTATTAAAGAAGATACCGCGATGGGGATTGTATTTTCGGGAATGTTTGCCATTGGTTTGGTGCTGTTCACTAAAATCCAAACCTCACAACATCTCACACACATCTTATTCGGTAACGTATTAGGTGTAAGCCGACAAGAGCTGATTCAAACGGCTATCATCGCCTTGATTATTTTTATTTTGCTTGGATTAAAGCGTCGTGATTTTCTACTTTATTGCTTTGATCCGAGCCATGCCCGTGTTGCAGGTCTTTCGCCTAAATTATTGCATTATGGCTTACTCACATTACTCGCCCTCACCATTGTGAGTTCAATGCAAGTCGTTGGGGTGATTTTGGTTGTAGCCATGCTAATTGCACCAGGCATCACTGCGCTAACACTGACCAATCGCTTCGATAAGATGCTTGTTATCGCGATTATCAGCGCTGTAACTGCAAGTCTATTAGGCGTGCTACTTAGTTATCATTTTGATGCATCTACTGGTGCATGCATTATTTTGTTACAGGCTGTATTTTTCTTAATTGCGCTAATTTATAGCAAATTAAAAGTGCGATTAAATTTTTAAATAAAAAAGCTAACAGAGATGTTAGCTTTTTTATTAGGGATTGAGCTCCAGCAATGTTAGTGCTTCATAATGCTCGAGACTCAACTGCGACTATCAGTAGTAAGACTAAAAATGTTTTTTGATATAATTCTTCAAGAAACCGATTCTGTCTTTAGTATCAATATCACCGCTATTCGGAATGATGATAATATCAATAATTGAGCCATCTTTGTTTTTTCTTCTTAAATACGAATTTTTTTCGCAGGTTATATACTCATCACCAAAAATCAATCTATCCCCGTAATGTTCTTTTGATAAATGTGAATCAGAAGCTGCTTTCAAACTTGGGTAATATGAAGACTCAGATAACCTCGTTTCTGTCTGCATAACCCTAAACATATGAGGATTTGCTTCAGGATCATCATTCCACATCTTTCCATATGAGTCGGGACGATATTCAGCGTACTTAATATAATAATATTCAAATGGATATTTCTTTTCTCTTTTACATTTGACCAAATAAGCCTTTGCAATATCTTCAAGAATCTCATCCGTGAATTCTTCATATTTATCTAATAAGGAAATAAGAATGTCACTTGTCTTCTCAAAGCCTGAATTAGCACTTCTATGAAATAAGTTTTCCCAAGCAGAGCTATTACTTTTTGTGCCATACTGGTAACGACGCTTATTTCCTTCCATTTGCCCATAATTACCAATCTCCATCATGGCGCCTATTGCCATCATCGCGCAATCTACTTTTCCCTTATCACATTTAAATAATGATTCAAATCTCTCAGTATAATGAAGGTTCTTTATACCAACGATACTAATCTGCCCCTTAAGTAAGTCATGATCTTCCAATTCGAACATTACACCAGCCATACCAGGGTTAGATTTTAGATAGTCAATCTTCCCTTTTTCTTCCACAATCTGATGTGCATTGAAGCTAGGCCCAATATCAATATCATCATTAGTAACACCAGTCAGAATAATCGCTTCTGTTTGCTTTAAAATAGCTGGCATTCTGTTTCTATCTTGTCGATCAGAGATCTCATCTCTAGAATTTTGAATCAGGTTATTTACGATACGAATTCTTCTTTTAAAATCAGATTCCGTTACCTTATCAAGATTCTGCAAGTATGTTGTAATTGCATATAAAAGCACAAATCGATTCAATGGAAATTTGGCACGGTCAGGGTATGTATGTAAGCAATCTTTAAAGATATTTAAGTCACTACCAGACTTAACTAAAATCTTTCCATCCTCATGAGTATTAGCCATAAAGGAGGATAAGAAGTCTTTCGGATCTCTATAATCTCGAATATTCAACCAACAATCAAAAAAACGCTCTAGCGTTTTAATATTCTCTTCTGCATCCTGACTTTTTGATGAAGAGTATAGATCCAAAAGTTCAAATACATCTTTTCCTCTATTACCTGCAGAGATCTCCTTTCGATAATAAATAACATCACAGATAAATTTAAAGTATCGTAAAAATTCGTCATCGATAATGTTATCGTCTAGAGAACTCGTATTACTATTTCGGTACTTCCACAGAAGATCTGTCCAATCAATATCAATTTTGCGCATAATTTTGTCAGCTAATTCATCATCAATATTGCGGATTTCTCGTTCAAGCTCTGCTTTAAAATGTTCGAATAAAGTTAAAGGCTTACCACGAGAATTCATTTTAATATACAGTTCATCTGTTAATCCCATATCTTTAATTGGCAAAAAATAAAATGTAATGCAACCTTCTTTGAGCTTAGTCCACAAATCTGTCACAGACTTAAACCGATTATGAATTGCGTCTAGCATTCGCAGCATGGAGCTAATAGTAGGATCGTTTTTCCAATCCAGAGGGAACCAGGCTTGGTCTATAATTTCTTCAGAAAGGCTATCTTTTTTAAATTCAGGGTTATAATTTACTAATTCATGACAAAAATTGCGTGCACTATACCTGGTCTCGTAGCTGAACTTCTCCAAAAAGTCATAATCATCCTTCACGATATTCTCTTTTTTAGCTGCATACCAATGAAGGAGGAATAATGTAGTAAGACGTTGTTGTCCATCTAGCGGTGTCATGTTACCTTCTTTATCAATATCCCCATAAACAAAGTCTAACGTGATAGGATTCTCCGTCACAGCCTTATATAAAGCCTCAATAAACCGTTCTCTTACACGTGCCACATCAGGGTTATCGCGTCCTTGCGCATAATCCCTCTGGATAATTGGAATAATGATCTTTTGAACCTGTATTGAACCCGCCCCATCTTCAAATTTAGTATCAAAAATATCCATAAAGGAGTGAAGTGTTGTAGCCATATTATTTTGTCCCCTTTTCTAAAAGGATTTTTTCTTCGAGATACGTTCCCAATACAATATTCATTTCGTTAACATACGCATCCCGATCATCTTTACCCCAGAAATGAAGTTGGTTTTCAGCAGATAGTGTATAATATTTCAGAAATACCATTCTTGTACAAAACGGGATAAACGCCCCCTCTTTATCCATCTTGATAATCTCGTTTCTCTTAACATCAAAAGTTGAATTACTTAACGCAGCATTGGCTTCAAAACTTAACAACGCTAAATTTGCAATAGAGTGCAAGTATTCTGAATGTCCCTCTTCAGAGAGCAAACCTACAACCTCTTGTTGGATACTATCGAAATCCTGACGACTAAGCCTATCATTATTAATCGCATCATCTATTTCCTTAATCAATTTATTGATGTCATAACTTGAAGATTTTGCAGATTCTACTGACGGTTTATGAAGGCGAAGCCACTCTTTCCACATTTTCTGAGTACTTAAGCCTTCCGACTGTTGGGCGTGTATATGTTCAAGACTCCATATAACTTTTCCATTCTCACCATTTTTATATTTATCAAATGGAAACCTCTGTGAATGCTCACCACTCTTACGGACTGACTCAACATTAAATAAGAGGAGTAGTTTTTTAATTTTTTTCTGATCCTCTGTATTTTCATAACTCAGATCTGCATAGTTCTTCCCAATTTTTATGCTATTTTTAATATCGTCATCAAGGTCTTTATTAAAAGTAGACTTGGTTTTATATTTGGAACGGTCAAAAATATCTCGCAAAGTTTTTGAACCAGAAGCGATAAGATATCCAATCTTGTGATAAAACTCGTGATTACTATGCCACTCCTTCAGTGTTAAAAATGTCTGCTGAATTTCATACCAGATGTTGTCAAGTTTACCGTTCTGATACGTTTCATCAAATTTGAAAAAGGTATAATACTGATCCCTATTGTCAGCAGGCTTTTGAGAGATAAGATCTAGAACCAGATCAGCTCGAGTCTGATACTCCGTACTTTTATTCGTCAGGAAGAACCACAATGAATCGTTGTGCAGCTCCTTCTCCATATGGTCCCATTGGAAAGATATTTCTTCCTGTTTTTTCTGTTCCATATTGGTGTCAGTTCGTCCTTTGCTAAGGAACATTGCTTTTACTAATTCTGCATTTGTGAGAGGAATCTTACCAATATTCAAACGAGTGAATAAACCAATCGCATCTTCAGTCTCGCCTACTTCATACCAAATAATTTTTACGATTTTCTTGAAGTAGTCATTCATATCAGTAAGCCTTGATTTTATATCTTCCTTAGAAAACCACGCCTTAATACTTTCATAGGCTGTACAAAAGAACCAGAAGTCAATATTCTCCTCTTTACGGGATTCATCGATTGATTTTAAGAAGTCTTCAGACTTCTCTCTGGTTTCATAAGATAGAGTAAATATTGGTCCATTAATAGATTTGCTATGTTCACTCATAAAGCGATAGATAAGGTAGATGGTAGTTAAGCGCTGCTGACCATCTATTAATTCATATTTATCCCCATCTTTTCTTACTACAACTGGCTGAAGACAATAATTTCTCTTACCTTCGGTGGAATAAATATCATCAAGTAACCGTTCGACCTCAGCCTTTCCCCAACGATATCCTCGCTGATATGACGGAACATAAAAACGCCCCTTTATATCTCCAACTAGCTTTGTTCCTAATGTAATTTGGCTATTCATATAATTACGGGTTCCTTCTATATTTTTCAGAAAAACTTATCCAATATTATTAAACTAAAATATGACAATTTTACTGAAAACATATTAAATTTCATACTATTAAATAACTATCTAGAAATAAAACTATTTAGTGATAGGCAAAAATTTGTGGATAACTTTATTAAGTATTGATGTGTGTTAATAGTAGCAACACCTCGTAGTGAGCTGTATGCGGGAACATATCAAATAATTGAATTTGAGTAAGTTTATAATTGGTTAGATGCTGCAAATCTTTTCCCATGGAAACAGCATTGCAGCTGGAATAAAGAATAAAGTGCGGTTGCATTTCATTGAGAAATTCAGCGAGTTCCTTTCCGATACCTCGACGAGGCGGGTTGACGATCACCAAATCCGGTTTATTTTCATCTTGTGCTAAAGCAAAATTAGCGGCATCCAAAGATTGGAATTTAACGTTGTTTAGCCCTAACACCTGAGCAGATTGAGTCGCCGCTTGAATAGCAGATGGAGAAATTTCAATCCCGATCAATTCCACTTCTTGTTGATGTTTATCCTGTAAAGCTTTAGCACAATGAAGTCCAAAACCACCTACTCCACAAAAGAGATCCCAAAGTTTAGTAATCGGCAAATCTTGCACCCAATCTTGCGCCGTTGCATATAATCCTTGTGCTACTAGTGGGTTCGTTTGAAAGAAACCTTGAGGGCGAATAAAGAGCGGAATACCATTAAAACTTTCCAATAAAGTATGTTGGTTCGTCAAAAAGATTTCTTTCTCACCTTCTAAGATCGCTGCATGTTGGGGTTGGATATTCACACTCACCACTTCAAGTTGTGGTAATTTTTCCAATAGCCCTGCAAATTCACGTTGAATTAACGGCAATTTAGTTTCTGAACGTAATACAAAACGCAACATCAATTTTTTTGTATGTTGGCTTTCTGTGAGCAGAATATATTTGAGCTCACCTTTTTGTTTAGCCACGTTATAAGGGACTAAACCAGCGCGTCCAATGAAATCTTTTAGAATCGGAAAGAGTTCAGCAAAGCGTTGCGGATAAAGTGGGCAATCACATAAATCCACCGCACTTTGTGGATCATTCGGGTCTTGTAAAATACCTAGAATGGGACGTTCCACCGCGCCACTTACAACCATTTTCGCTTTATTACGAAAAGCTGATTCGGAGGAATAAAAAGGCGGATGCCAAATTAAATCATCACAATCTAATTTGGCAAGTTGTTTTTTAAGATGCTCTTCTTTCTTGGCGAGTTGCTGCTCATAAGGCATTTCAAGCCATTGACAAGAATGGCAATCGCCTTTTTGATAATGATGGCAATCAATCATTTAGAAGCAAGCCACTCTTGTTGAAGTGCGGTCAGTTTTTGATGATTTTCAATCCAACGTGAAGTTTTGGTGAGTTCTGACCAATCAAAGGATTTTTGTTTAAAGAGCGATTTCAAGCGAGTTTGGCGTGCTGCAAAATGCTCTGTGGTTTCCTCTAACTTAAGATTATCAAGCACTTGAATGACACCTTCTCGTTCATTGCAAAGCAATAATAAGTCACAACCAGCATTCAAGGCTTTCTCACTACGAGCCACAAAATCACCCATAAAACCTGCGCCCTTCATGCCTAAATCATCAGAGAAAATCGCCCCTTGGAAGCCCAGCTGTTTACGCAAAATTTCTTTCAGCCAATAACTCGAACCACTTGCTGGCTGGCTATCACATTGCGTATAAATCACGTGAGCCGGCATAATCGCATCAAGCTTACTCTGGTGAATTAATTGCTGGAATGGCAAAATATCATGATTAAAAATCACTTCTTTTGCACGCTCATCATAAGGGGTTTCAAGATGAGAATCGGCTAAAACATGACCGTGTCCTGGAAAATGTTTTCCTGTTGTTGCCATGCCTGCTTGGTGCATACCATCAATAAAAGCGGCTGCCAAATTGACCGCACTTTTTACATCACAGCCAAAACTACGATCGCCAATCGCACGACATTCATGCCCCAAATCCAACACCGGAGCAAAACTCAAATCAATATCTAGCGCCACCATTTCAGCCGCCATTTGCCAACCCGCTTCTTTTGCTATTTGTTGTTGCTGAGTTGAATCCTTAACTAATGCCGCAAAAGCTTGCATCGCGGGGAGCTGAGTGAAACCTTCGCGGAAACGTTGCACACGACCACCTTCTTGATCGACCGTGATCAATAAAGGCTTTTTCACTCGTTGACGAATAGATTTAATTAACGCTTGAACTTGCTGACGATCATAAAAATTGCGGGTAAATAAAATCATACCGGCAACTAAAGGATGTTCCAGTAAGTCAACTTCTTCTTGTTTGAGCTCATGACCTTCAAGGTCAATTAATAATGTGGACATAAACTATTGTAAGTAAAGACGATAATTGCTACTTTCTGTGCTTGGTTTTGGTAGTTCAAACACTTTCTTTTCTTGTGGTTGCAATAAAATATTGCCTGATTGGCTTTCTTGCTGATTCGCCCAAACTTGCGTTACACCTTGTGTGTTATACCAATAAAGATGGTAAAGCACATTGAGTTGTTGTGTAGTTTTATTTTTTAAGGCTGCGGTATTATCAGACAAATCAACATCTAAAGCCGGTGCTAAATTTGCCGCCATATTTAAAATTGGCTTATTGGTTCCCACAATATTTGGTGCAGATGAACAAGCCGTTAAAAATAATACCGTTGCTGTAATTAGGATCTTTTTCATTATTTCGCCAACATTCTACCTAAAGGTTCACCACCAACAAGATGCATATGAATATGGAATACTTCTTGTCCACCGTGTTTATTACAATTCACGATTAAGCGATAACCGTCTTCGGCAATGCCTTCTTCTTTAGCAATTTTAGCCGCGACAGTAAATAAACGACCCAAGATAACTTCATCTTGTTCTGTCACATCATTCACCGTTGGAATCACTTTATTAGGAATAATCAAAATATGGGTTTTCGCTTGCGGTGAAATATCACGGAATGCGGTTACTAATTCATCTTGATAAACAATATTGGCAGGAATTTCTTTACGAATAATTTTGCTGAAAATGGTTTCTTGAGCCATAGTCTTCTCCTTATTTTATATAAAAAAGTGCGGTCAAAATTTACCGCACTTTGCTTTTATTTTCCATCAGAAATTGATGATAAATGACATTTCAATCGGATTAGTGAGCCGCACCTTCTTCTGAATCATCTTGATTAATAAAGCTGGTATTAATCTCGATTTGCGCTTTTTCACGCAATGCTTGCATTAACTGTCCTTGCAATTCGCCTTGACGCGCACGAACAAGTTGAGTGCTAAATTTCGCTAATTCTTGTTCACTTAAAGTAGGCTCTTCTACACGTTCAAGAGCAACCACAACCACATCACCTTTGCTGTTACGAGCAACTTGATAAGCCGCTTTACCATCTTGTGGTTTGGCAATGGCAAATACACCTTCATAAAGCACTGGATCTTTATTATCCATTAATGTAAAGGTTTGTGGCTCCCCAAAACTAATACCTGCTGGTAATTTAGTTGGATCGGCAGATAGCGCTTTAACGGCTTGCTCTGCTTTTTCAGTCAATACTTTATCGGCTTTTTCACGTTTTAAGAATTGCTCAATCGTTGATTTCGCTTCATCAAGGCTTTGTAAACCTTCAGCTTTATGATCCACGACACGTACCACAACAAATTCATTTTCACCAACCGTTAATGGCTCAGAATTTGCGCCACCGTTTGCAATATCTGATTCAAAAATGGCAGAAGTCACATTTGGGAAATTTAACGCCGCAGGGACATTATTTTTACCGAAATAATCTGTTTCTTCTACTTTCACGCCTGCAGCTTCAGCTACCGCAGCTAAAGAATCACTGCTTTCTGCTGCTTTTGCACGAACCGCTTTTTCTACCGCTTGGAAACGACTTCCTGCTAAGTTTTTACGTACGCTATCCGCGATTTGCTCTTTCACTTCGTCTAACGTACGTTCTTTACGATCTTGCACTAAAATAATATGGTAAGCCCCATCCACATTAACTGGTGTGCTATATTGACCAACATTTAATAATAATGCGGCATCTTCAAAGTTTTTCGGTAATTCGTTGTCTTTTACCCAACCTAATTCACCACCTTGTGCACCAGAAAGTTTATCCACAGATTTCGCTTTTGCTAACTCAGCAAAATCAGCGCCTTTTTGCAGTTCTTGATAAACCGCATCCGCTTCTTTCTCAGTCGCTAATTGGATGTGTGCTAATTTTTGGCTAATGAATTGCGCTTTATTTTCTTGATAATATTGCGCAATTTGTGTTTCAGTGACAGGTTGTAACTTACCTAATTCATTTGCTGAGACGCGAATATATTGGACTTTCGCCTGTTCAGGTTGAACAAGTGATTTCGCATTCGCATCGTAATACGCTTTAATTTCTTCTTCTGTTACTTTTTGTTTTGCCACTTCATCGGCTAATGGAAGTGTTGCAAGACGAGCGATACGTTTTTGGAAAAAGGTTTGTGCACTATCTTTTACTTGAGCTGGCACAACAAATTCACTGTCAGCCAGACCGTTTTGCATTTGTTCAAGTGTTAATGCATTACGTAAAATAGCCGCATAGGTATCGGATGTTAAACCATTTTGAGTCAATAATTGTTGATAACGGGCATTATCAAATTTACCGTTAGATTGTAAGTTAGGATCGCTTACAATCGCACGTTTGATCATGTCGTCACTTACACCTAATTTTAATTCTTTGGCATATTGACGGATTAATTCTTGATCCACTAAACGTTGAATTAAATTTTGACGAAGTGCGGTCACAAATTCCACAGAGTCAGTTTTCGCTAAGAAACTCTCGCCTTCTTGTTGTGCTCGCGCTTCAAACTCTTGGTTATAACGATTTAAGAAATCTTGTTGAGAGATCGTTTCGCCATTCACTTTTGCAGCAAAACTCTCGTTGCCACCATACAAATAGCCAGACATCCCACCAATTAAAAATGAAACTGGAAGTAAAGCAAAGATCGCTTTCCCGATAAAGCTATGGGCGACGCCATGCATTTTTTCAATTAACATTCAATTATTACCCTTTTAAAAAAGACAAAGTTCGTAAGATTATAATCTAAAAGGCGAAAATTCGCACTTAAAAAACACCGTGTTCGTGCAGGATTTTCACGGCTATGACTAATAACACTAAACCGCCAAAAATTTCTGCTTTGCTTTTGAATTTTTTCCCTAAAAAATGACCGCTCTTTACACCAATAAAAGAGATGACAAAGGTTGTTAAACCTATGATGAAGACGGCCAATAAAATGTCCACGGAAAGAAAAGCAAAAGAGACACCGACGGCTAACGCATCAATACTCGTTGCTACACCAAGTGTTAGCAAATGTTTTAAACTAATCAATGAGGGAGCGGGTTCATCATCCGAGCTAAGTCCTTCTCGAATCATATTCACACCGATGAGCGCAAGCAAAACAAAGGCAATCCAATGATCCCAATTTTGAATCATCTGACTAAATTGCAGCCCGACAACATAGCCGATTGCCGGCATGATGCCTTGGAATAACCCAAAGCAGCATGCAATAGCTAATGCTTGTTTCCATCGAAAAGCGCGCATTGCTAAGCCTTTTGAGATGGAAACTGCAAAGGCATCCATCGAAAGACCAAGAGCAATGACCCACAACATATGAAAAGTCATAAACTAAAGTTTATTTTCCAATACAGAAAGAACTGAAAATATTGCCGAGTAAATCATCCGAAGTAAATTGCCCCGTAATTTCACTCAGGTTAGCTTGAACTAAACGAAGTTCTTCCGCCAATAATTCACCAGCATGAAACTCGGTTAATTGGACTAACCCAATTTGCAAATGTTCGGCCGCTTTTTCTAAGGCATCAAGATGACGACGGCGCGCTAAGAAACCGCCCTCCATCCCGGTTTGGAAGCCCATTGCCTGTTTTAAATGCTCTCGCAACAAATCTACACCTTGATGTGTTTGGGCTGATAAGTGAATGGTCGTTGTTCCATTTTCTTCTTTTAGTCCAACCGCCTCGCCACTTAAATCTACTTTATTGCGAACGATAGTCACCGGCATATTATTCGGTAATTTTGACAAAAATTCTGATCGCACTTTTTCAATATTTTGGCTATCCGGATCGCTACTGTCTAACATCAAAATAATGCGATCGGCTTGCTCAATCTCCGTCCACGCACGCGAGATCCCGATACGCTCAACTTCATCTGTCGCTTCACGAAGTCCTGCAGTATCAATAATATGTAAAGGCATGCCATCAATATGAATATGCTCACGCAACACATCGCGCGTTGTTCCCGCAATATCAGTCACAATAGCTGCTTCTCTGCCCGCTAAAGCATTCAGTAAACTGGATTTACCTGCATTTGGGCGACCGGCAATCACCACTTTCATTCCTTCACGTAAAATCGAGCCTTGTTTTGCTTCGCTACGGACTAAATCAAGTTGATTGATAATTTCTCGTAATTTTGCTTCGATTTTACCGTCTGCCAAAAAGTCAATTTCTTCATCGGGAAAATCAATCGATGCTTCCACATAAGTACGAAGATAAATCACGGAATCCACTAACTGATTCACTTTATTAGAAAATTCACCTTGTAATGATTTTAATGCTGAACGAGCAGCTTGCTCCGAAGTGGCATCAATTAAATCCGCAATCGCTTCTGCTTGAGCTAAATCTAATTTATCGTTTAAAAAAGCTTGTTCAGAAAATTCACCTGGACGCGCAAGACGAACACCATCAAGTTGTAAGATTCGTTTTAGTAACAAATCTAATACCACTTGTCCGCCATGACCTTGCAATTCCAATACATCTTCACCAGTAAAGGAATTCGGTGATTTAAAATAAAGCGCAATGCCTTGATCTAATACGGTGCCGTCAGCATCTTTAAAAGGTAAATAATCTGCCATTCTTGGTTTAGGACATTTACCTAGTACCGCTTGTGCCACTTCAACCGCTCTCGGGCCAGATACACGCAAAATACCAATACCGCCACGTCCTGGCGCTGTCGCTTGTGCGACGATTGTTTCTTTCATAAAAACTCACTAAAAATTGACCGCTCTAATATTGCGGTTATCTTGAGGAAAAATTAATTGGAAAGAGCATTAAGTTTCATTACTTCAGATGCATCAATATAGGAGAGCGAGCTCGTTCTTTTTTTATAAATTTGGAGTATTTGCCCATTCTCTACCGAATTATAAACCTTTTTAGAAGTGAATCGTTCATTTCCATATTGATTGGATGAAATATAAATACTATATACCGATTTGTTTTTACGCTTATAAGTAACCTCGGCTATATAGTTTTCTTCTTGTCCCCAAATGGAAACATAGAAAGTTAAGAAAGTGTTTGAAAGTAAGAAAAAGCAACAAAAAAAACCACTACACATAATAATATACCCCAATACTTTCATGAGTATGTGATAAAAAATATTTTCTTTGGGTTTCTTTTTATCGGAAGCTCTTTTAGGTTTTGCCTTCCTTTGTAAAAGGACATTTTCCACTTCCCAATAAATCACGACAAAAAAAAGAAGAATGCTTAATACAAGGGAAACATAAACATCAAGACGTGCACCAGGAAGTAGGGTCTTATCCGAAAACGTAGGATATATAATTAACCCAATTAAAATAAATAACGAAATGACTTTTAGTCTTGTATTGAACATCATAAATATATGTAAAAACCGCACCCAAAGGTGCGGTTAGTGATTATTTTTTACGGGTATGTAACCCTTTTTTCTCTAAACCACGGTAGATCATTTGTTGTTGTACGATAGTGATTAAGTTAGACACTAACCAGTACAGTACGAGACCTGCCGGGAACCAGAGGAAGAAGAACATGAAGATCAACGGCATGAAGTTCATCACTTTTTGTTGCATTGGATCTGCAACTGGAGTCGGTGACATTTTTTGTAACAAGAACATTGACCCGCCCATTAAGATTGGGAGAATGTAGTAAGGGTCTTGTGCCGATAAATCTTGAATCCAACCAAAGAATGGAGCATGGCGAAGTTCAACCGCTTCCATAAACGTCCAGTATAATGCGATGAAAATTGGCATTTGAAGGATTAATGGTAAGCAACCGCCAAGTGGATTCACTTTTTCTTCTTTGTAAAGTTTCATCATTTCTTGGCTCATACGTTGGCGATCATCACCAAAACGTTCGCGCATTTCTTGCATTTTTGGTTGCAACATACGCATTTTCGCCATAGAAGTGTATTGTGCTTTTGTGAGCGGATATAAAATCGCTTTCACCACTAAGGTTACGCAAATAATTGCCACACCCCAGTTAGATACAATACTTTGAATGAACGTCAATAACCAGAATAATGGTTTCGCGATAAACCATGCCCAACCGTAATCGACGGTTAAGTCTAAATGGTTAGCCACTTCAGCCATTTTGTTTTGTAATTTTGGACCTGTCCATAATGAGCTGGTAATTGTTTCTGTTGCACCCGCTGGAACAGATACTACTGGACCACGATAACCAATAGACGCAACGTTATTTTTGCTGTCTGTAATACTATAAAGTTGGTTATTTACATCTTGATTTGGGATCCAAGCTGATACGAAATAGTGTTGTAAAACAGCAACCCAACCTGCTTTGGTATCGATAGAAAGATTTTTATCTTTCATATCGCTGAAGCTGTATTTTTTGTAATTGGTTTCTGAAGAAGAGTACGCACCACCGGTATAAGTAGGCATTGCCACGTTACCGCTGCTTTCAACTAATGTGTGTTTTAATTGGCCGTAAGGTTCAACTTCAATTGCGCTACCACTTTGGTTCACAATTTCAAAGTTAACACCTACATCGTAACTATCACGTTTTAACACAAAGATTTTACGATAAGTCACACCATCTTTTTCAAATGTTAATGGCACAGAAAGTTCATTTTGACCTTCTGCTAATTTGAAATTATCACCACTAACTTGATACTGCGCGCGACCTGCTTTTGTATCGATCCCGTTTTTACCGATCAAGCCGCTTTGTGCAATGTAAACATGCTCGTTTGTATCTTTTAACAAGACGAAAGGTTCTTTTGAACCTAATTCTGCATCATATTTTAATAATTCTGAACTGATTACATCACCACCTAATGTATCCACTTTCAAACGGAATACATCATTTTCTAATGTAATAATGTGACCTTTGGTTTGTGAGTCTGCCACTACTTCGGCAGATGAAGAAGAACTTGCCGGTACATCAGAAGAGGCGGTTGTTGTTTGTTCCGTGGTCTGTTGTTGAACCGGTGGATTTTTATCAAGTTGCCATTGCTGATAAACAAGGAAAGAAATAAAGAGTAGTGCAAGCACTAATAGGCTACGTCTTGAGTCCATTATTTTTTCTCATCGTTATTATTAATCTTTTTCGGCGGAACAGGATCGAATCCACCGGCGCTTAAGGGGTGACATTTTAATACACGTTTTAGCGTAAGCCAACTACCTTTTAACAATCCATGTGTTTTTAACGCCTCAATACCATAGCAAGAACAGGTTGGCACAAAACGACAACGCGGCCCGATTAAAGGGCTAATCGCTACTTGATAAAACTTAATTAAAGCGATGAGGATTTTTGTGCCAAACGAATGTGACGTGCCCATAATTTATCCAAAGTTTGTAAAAACGTTTGATTATCAAGCTGACCAATGCCACGTTTCGCCACAAAGACAAAGTCACAAGAGGGCAAATTATGTTGGGATAAACGAAAACTTTCACGAACTAAACGTTTAATACGATTACGATCGTGCGCTCGTTTAAGATGTTTTTTAGCCACAGTTAAACCTAAGCGTGGATGCTCAAGATTATTTTTGCGTGCGAGAATGGTAATTTCAGGGGTGCTTGCTCGAAACGGTTGTTCGAAGACATTTTTGAATTGAGTGGGAGTTAACAATCGTAACTCCCGAGAGAAGTTTAGCTTAATCACTAAAAGAGGTGATTATGCAGATAAACTCTTACGACCTTTAGCACGACGACGAGCTAAAACTTGACGGCCGTTTTTAGTTGCCATACGAGCACGGAAACCGTGAGTACGGCTACGTTTTAATACAGAAGGTTGAAATGTACGTTTCATTGTAATCTACCTAAATCAAAATGGTTTACTGTTTTGATATTCAAAACACAACAAGGGTTATAAAAAATAGACCGCAATTTTAATCATAAATTGGGCTTTCGTCAAATAAGAAAAGAGAAAATTCCGAAATAATCTTCCGTTTCTTCTAAAATCGTGGGGATTATACGGATTTTGGGCAAAATCTCAAGCAACCTTTTTGTCTTTTTTTGATGACCAACAGAAGATCTTTTGCCTAAATTATTGTAAAATTCTCTCCGATTTTTAACCGCACTTTTGCGGCTTTTATTTATACGCATATAACATAAGGATAATTTATCGTGAGCCTTTCCAACCTATGGCAAGATTGCTTATCACAACTACAAGATCAGGTTTCTCCGATGGATCTCAGTACTTGGTTACGCCCACTACAAGCGGATGTCATCTCGCAAGATCAAGTGGTGTTATATGCGTCAAATATGTTTGTGAAAAGCTGGGTGGAAAATCATTACTTGGCTCAAATTCATCAAATTTGCCAAGCCCTTTCTAAAAATCCGAATTTACAAATTATCGTAAAAGAAGGGGTAAAACCGGCTCCAAAAACAATTGAACCAGACCCGAGTCAAACAGCTAATCATCAAGAAAGTGCGGTGAGTTTTCAGCAAGAATCTGATGCGCCGACTAAATTTGAATCACACCTAAATCGTAAACATTTATTTGAAAACTTTGTTGAAGGTAAATCAAACCAACTCGCCCGTGCTGTCGGTCAAAAACTCGCTCTCGCACCTGGTGAACCAACCGCAAACCCATTCTTTTTATATGGGGGTACAGGTTTAGGTAAAACTCACTTATTACACGCAATCGGTAATGGCATTTTAGCGAATAAACCGAATGCTCGCGTCCTTTATATCCATGCCAATAACTTTATGCAACACATGGTAAAAGCAATGCGTGATAATAAAATGGATCAATTCAAAAAATTCTATCGTTCCCTTGATGCATTATTAGTGGATGATATTCAATTCTTCGCAGAAAAAGAAAAAACACAAGAAGAATTCTTCCATATTTTCAATAATTTATTTGAAACTGGCCGTCAAATTATTTTGACCTCTGACCGCTATCCAAAAGAAATTGAAAAAATTGAAGAACGCCTAAAATCTCGCTTCGGTTGGGGTTTAACGACTGCGATTGAACCACCTGATTTAGAAACTCGTGTTGCGATTTTGCTGAAAAAAGCGGAAGAACATCATATGGAGCTGCCAGAAGAAGTGGCATTCTTTATTGCCCAACGCTTACGCACCAATGTTCGTGAATTAGAAGGTGCCTTAAACCGTGTGAAAGCGATGCAAGACTTCAAAGGTGGTCACATTGATATTGATTTTGTCCGTGACACATTAAAAGATATTCTTGCCTTACAAGAGCGTTTGGTAACCATTGAAAATATTCAAAAAGTCGTGGCAGAATACTATCGAATTAAAGTGGCGGATTTAAAATCAAAAAGCAGAGCAAGATCCGTCACTCGCCCACGCCAAGTTGCGATGGCGTTAGCAAAAGAATTAACCAATAAAAGCTTACCGGAAATTGGTCGTGCCTTTGAACGCGACCATACGACAGTTTTAAATGCTTGTCGTGAAGTGCCTAAATTCCGTGAAAAAGACAGCAGTATTCAAGAAGACTGGGCGAATTTAATTCGCACATTATCTGCATAAGGAGCCAATGATGCAATTCAGCATTTCAAGAGAAAATCTACTAAAACCCTTACAGCAAGTTTGTGGCGTATTGAGCAATCGTCCGAATATTCCTGTATTAAATAACGTGTTATTACAAATTGAAGATAACCGTTTAACGATTACAGGTACAGACCTTGAAGTTGAGCTTTCTAGCTATACTCAACTTTCTTCTTCAACCGCTGATGGCGCTTTCACTATTCCGGCTAAAAAATTCTTAGATATTTGCCGTACATTATCAGATGAATTTGAAATTACAGTCACCTTTGAAGAAGATCGCGCTATTGTAGAATCAGGTCGCAGTAAATTTAATCTCACTACTCTGCCCGCTGAAGAATATCCAAATCTAACGGATTGGCAATCTGAAGTGGATTTTGCCTTACCGCAAAGCACCTTGCGTCGCTTAATTGAAGCAACCCAATTTTCAATGGCAAACCAGGATGCTCGCTATTTCTTAAACGGCATGAAATTTGAAACGGAAGGTAATTTATTACGTACGGTTGCAACTGACGGTCACCGTCTTGCGGTTTGTACGATCGAATTAGACCAAGATCTGCAAACTCATTCAGTTATTCTGCCACGCAAAGGTGTATTAGAACTGAATCGCTTATTAGAAAGCAGTGACGAACTTGCTCGTTTGCAAATCGGCACGAATAATCTTCGTATTCACTTAAACCACATTGTGTTTACCTCAAAACTTATTGATGGTCGCTTCCCTGATTACCGTCGTGTATTACCACGTAATGCAACTCGTATCGTAGAAGGTAACTGGGAAACCTTAAAACAAGCTTTTGTACGCGCTTCTATCCTTTCAAATGAACGTGTACGTAGCGTGCGTTTAAACTTAAGTGAAAACCAACTTAAAATTACCGCATCTAACCCTGAACACGAAGTGGCAGAAGAAATCGTGGATGTGAATTACCAAGGCGAAGAAATGGAAGTGGGCTTTAATGTGACTTACATTTTAGACGTATTGAATGCCTTAAAATGCCAACAAGTACGTATTCGCCTCACTGATGCATCATCAAGCTGCTTAATTGAAAACAGCGAAGATGCAAGCGCAGAATACGTCATTATGCCAATGCGCCTCTAGAAATAATGGCCATTTCCCGCTTAATTGTTGAAAAATTTAGAAATTTAAATGCCGTGGATCTTGAATTTGATCACGGCTTTAACTTTTTAGTCGGCAATAACGGCAGCGGAAAAACGAGCTTATTAGAAGCAATTTTTTATCTCGGGCATGGACGCTCTTTCAAAAGTGCTGTCGCAAATCGCATCATTTCTTACGACGAACCTCATTTCACGCTTTTTGGCCAAATTCAAGAAAGCCAGCATCAATGGTCTGTTGGCTTACAAAAACTTCGTCAAGGTAATACCATTGCGAAAATAAATGGTGAAGACGGTAATAAAATTGCCGATCTCGCTCACCTTTTACCGATGCAATTAATTACGCCAGAAGGACTTACCCTATTAAATGGCGGACCTAGTTTTCGACGTGCATTTTTAGATTGGGGCTTATTCCACCACCATAACAGTTTTCATTCCTCTTGGGTCGCATTAAACCGCTTATTAAAGCAACGGAATGCTGCTCTTAGTCAAAACCAGCCTTATTCAGCAATTAAAATTTGGGACATTGAATTAGCTAAATTAGCCCACCAAGTGAGTGATTGGCGGGCTGAATACGCTGAAGCCTTACGTCCAGAAATTGAAAAAACCTGCCAGTTATTTTTACCTGAATTAGAGATTACTGTGAGCTTTCATCAAGGCTGGGAGAAAGAGACAGAGTATGGTGAATTACTGGCGCAAAACTTTGAGCGAGATAAAGCCATTGGTTATACGGTTTCAGGCCCACAAAAAGCGGACTTCCGCTTTAAAGCAAATGGATTACCGGTTGAAGATGTGCTCTCTCGTGGGCAATTGAAATTATTGATGTGTGCACTACGTTTAGCGCAAGGTGAGCATTTAATGATTCAAAAACAACGTCATTGTATCTTTCTAATTGATGACTTTGCCTCCGAGTTGGACCAACATAAACGTGCCCTTCTCGCTGAACGCTTGCAACAAAGTGGTTCTCAAGTTTTTGTTACTGCAATCACTCAAGGCCAACTCAAAGAAATGCAGGTTGGTAAAGGGAAATTATTCCAAGTGGATACCGGTAAGATTACCGAATTGCAACCATAAAAAATAATCCGATCTGTTTAAGGATCGGATTACGTTTAAAACAATGCTATTTTTGACCGCACTTTAGTTTGGTTTCCATTCACCATTCAATACGGTACCTATCACATCATAATCTTTTGTGAATACCGCTAAGTTTGCGACTTTACCGGCTTCAACAGAACCTAAACGATCATCTACGCCAATCGCTCTTGCTGGGTAAAGGTTACTCATACGAATCGCTTCTGCTAATGGAATTTCTACATACTCTACTGCATTCTTAATAGATTCCATCATGGTAATCGATGCACCTGCAATCGTACCATTTGCATCGTAGCAACGGCCGTCTTTCACATAAATTGGTTTTCCTACAAAAGTGAAGGTTTCCAATTCAGGTGGCGCACCTGCAGCAGCAATAGAATCGGTCACAATGCAAAGTTTGTCACCTTTCGCTTTTTTATCTAAACGAACGTTACCAAAATTCACATGCACGCCATCTACAATAATACCCGTGTAAACATCGGAGTCTAACACGGCGCCAACTACTCCCATCGCACGTCCTGAGCTGATCGGCGACATCGCATTGTGTAAGTGAGTCGCGAAGGTTGCCCCTTTATGAAAGGCGGCTTTCGCCACTTCATAAGTCGCATTAGAATGACCAATAGACACAATAATGCCTGCTTTCACAAAATCAGGAATATATTGTACCGTTGGGTTTTCCGCGGCAATGGTCAGCTTAGTAATCACATCTGCATTATCACATAAAAAATCTTTCATCTCTGGCGTCGCTTCACGGATATATTCCGGGCGATGCACGCCTTTTTTCTCAAGACTTAAATAAGGTCCTTCAATGTGTAAGCCAAGCGCTTGATTTTTATGCTTATTCAAATACTCACGCATGATATTTACTGCATATTTAATATCTTCATCCGGTGCAGTAATAAATGTTGGTAAGAAACTGGTACAGCCTGATTTTAAATTAGTGGCTTGCATAATTTCTAATGTTTCCACGCTTGTTTGATCGTTAAACATCACGCCACCGCAGCCGTTTAATTGCAGATCAATAAAGCCAGCCGTGAGATTATGCCCTTTTAAATCAATGGTTTTAATCCCACTTTCTAATTCGCTTTGTGGAATAACGGATTGAATATATTCCCCTTCAATAACCACCGCATAATCTCTTAACACCTCATTTTTGGTGTAGATTACGCTGTTAATTAATGCATACTTCATCATACCTTCCTAAAATCAAATTAAAATTAACCGCACTTATAACACACTATGAATCGCGCGCCCTTCCAATTCAGTAAAATATTTCACTGTTTTCACTTTCAATTCTTGCAATGCAGGCTCATCACATACTAAAACAAAATGGCGATGGAGCTGTAAGGCACTCACTGTCCAAAGGTGATTAATACTGCCCTCTACGGCGGCTTGTACGGCTAAGGCTTTATTATGGCCCGTTGCTAAAATCATCACTTCTTCTGCATCAAGTAATGTCCCTACACCGATTGTTAAGGCATATTTTGGTACTTGATTTACGTCATTATTAAAGAAACGAGAATTCGCGATAATAGTATCTGGCGTTAAGGTTTTAATACGGGTACGTGAACTTAAAGAAGACGCAGGTTCATTAAAAGCAATATGCCCATCAACACCTACACCGCCCATAAACAAATGAATTTTGCCGTAAGATTTAATTTTTTCTTCATAACGTCGGCATTCTTCATCATGGTCATTGGTATTACCATTTAAAATATTGATATTTTGCGGTTGAATATCAATATGGTTGAAGAAATTATTATGCATAAAACTGTGATAGCTTTCTGGATGTTCTTTTGGCAAACCCACGTATTCATCCATATTGAAGGTCACCACATGTTTAAAACTCACTTCTCCCGCTTGATTTAATTTAATCAATTCTTGATAGGTCTTAAGTGGCGTACCACCTGTTGGTAAACCTAATACAAAAGGACGTTCTGCAGTAGGTTTAAAATGATTAATTCGATCAGCAATATGACGCGCCGCCCAACGGCTGACTTGTTGTTCATTGTTCAGAGGAATGAGACGCATAATAACCTTCCTTATCAATACCACACCGACATTCTTTCCTCCCCGATTGAAGAGAGAGGAAAGAAGTAAGTGCGGTCACTTTTCCATTAATTTATAAATATTTTGCTTTTAACTCTTTCGCTTTCGCTAATTGCTCTGGTGTTGCTTTCGCTGTCATTGGCTCACGGCAATAACCTGCATCCACACCATCTAGTTTCAATAACTCTTTGATAGTGAGATATAAGCCATTCGCTAAAATGCCTTCGATAAGATCATTGGTCACATGTTGAACTTGAAGCGCATCAGCCAATTTACCTTGTTTGGTTAATTCAAAGATTTGTCTTGCGCGTACACCATTAACGTTGAATGTACTACCAATTGCACCATCCACACCTAAAGATACTGCAGGTACCATCATTTCATCAAAACCAGCCCAAATGAGGTGATTTGGATAAGCTTTTTTCAAACGTTCTAATAAATAGAAATCCCCAGCGGTAAATTTCACACCAAGCACTTTCGGGTTTTTATAAAGTTCGCCGAATTGCTCAATACCCATGTTCACACCTGTTAAGAACGGAATTGAGTACACGATCATGTTATTGCCTGTTTCCGCAATAATGGTGTCGTAGTAATGTTTGATTTCAGGGAAGCTGAATTTGTAGTAGAAAGGCGTTACCGCAGAAAGACTGTCATAGCCTAATTCGGTTGCATATTTACCTAATTCCACTGCTTCATGTAAGTTCACGCTACCCACTTGTGCGATTAATGCGACTTGGTCTTTTGCTTCATCTTTCGCGATACGGAAAATTTGTTTTTTCTCTTCCGTAGAAAGCATGAAGTTTTCACCTGTTGAGCCGCCTACATATAAACCATCAATTTTCATCTTATCAATGTTATAGCGAATAATTTCACGCAAGCCTTTTTCATTGATAGAGCCATCTTCATTGAATGATACTAATAACGCACTAAAAATACCTTTTAAGTTACGCATTTTTCTCTCCTATTTAATACGTTGTTCTAAAATGACATTTAATGTTTTTTGCTTTATTTTGACCGCACTTTCCTGCGATGCCTGTACCAATAAAGCATAAATTAAATCTAATACGAATAATTGAGCAATCTTCGTGCCGATAGAGTCGCCTTGTAACTTGCCTTGCTTATTGCCATTCACCAAAACAAGATCAGCATATTCAGTGATGGGAGAACGCAAGCTGTGCGTAATCGCAATGGTTTTGGCGCCATTTTCTTTCGCGATTTTCATGGTATGAGTGGTTTCTTGAGAATAGCCGGAATGGCTCAAACCAATTGCCACATCTTTTTTCGTCAATAAAGATGCCTGCATATACATAAAATGGTTGTTACCTGTCGCATCCACTTGCACACCGATACGCATGAGTTTATTTTTAGCATCTTCCGCAGTAATACCCGATGTGCCTACACCAAATAAAAAGACACGATTTGCTTGCTGAATGGCTTTTACTGCTTCTTCCAGCTGCTCAAAATCCAATAAATTAATGGTTTCATCCATCACGTTATTGATGGCTGATTTAAGTTTATGCGCAATATTCAAGGAGTTATCAGAATCGGTAATATCTGAATCTAATACGGTGTTATCTTTGCCATCCTTCGTCGCAAGCTCGATGGATAATTCCAATTTAAAATCACTGAAGCCTTTAAAGCCAAGAGTGCGACAAAAACGCACAAAGGTTGCTTCCCCGACTTCTAAATGGGCGGCAATTTCAGCTAGAGGACATTGCACCGCAAGATCAGGATTCAGTAAAATCGCATCCGCAATTTTCTTTTCAGTTTTCGTTAAACTGCGATATAACGAGCTGATGGTATTTAAAATATTGCCATTTTTAGCCATAAACCACTCCCGTATTTTTTGCTTGTAATAAGCAATCTTTTACCCAGTAAGCTGCACCAATCAAGCCAGCATCTTGCCCGAATTTAGCACTTTCTAATTCACAATGATAAACAGCGGGAAGTTCACTTAATAAAGATTGAACCAACGGTAAATAACCTTCTGCTAATCCGACACTACCACCAACTACGACTTTCTGCATATCTAAGCCAATCTTCAAATCTGCAATTAAATTCGCGATGGCTTGAGCTGAACGAGTCACAAGTGCGGTCGCTTTTTCATCATTTTGACGGAAACGCGCAAAGACTTCTTTCGGATCACAAGGCTCATCCCACTGAGAAGAAACCGCTTCAATCGCGCGACCAGATGCAATGGCTTCAACACAACCACGGCGACCACATCCACAAACGGGGCCATTAGGATCGGCTAAAGTATGACCAATATGTCCTGCTATGCCATTTGGCTCAGTAAGTAAACGATGATTTAAAATTAAACCGCCCCCTACTCCTGTAGAAACCGTAATAAAGGTAAAGTTTTGAACATCATTAGGATTTTGTAGTTGATACTCGGCATAGGCTGCCGCTTGCACATCATTAAGTAAGCCAATTGGTTTATCGGTGTGCTGTGCAATACTGTCTTTTAATGGGAATTGGGCTAATCCACCCAAGTTTTTAGGGTTAAGTGCGGTCAGAATGCCTTGATTAATAATGCCTGTTGAAGCAACGGCGACATAATCAAACTGCCCTTCATATTCTTTTAGCAACTGAGCAAGGGTTTGATGCATCGCTTGCGCAGCATCATCTTGTGGCGTGGAAATCTGTTTTCGCTGCTGAATCTCACCATTTTTCACTATAGCAGAAGCGATTTTCGTGCCACCAATATCTAATGCCAAACAACGCTGTAATGTCTGACCACTATCCACTGTTAATGACATATCTTCTTCCTTTATTTTTTCGCTGAATGAATGGCTTCGGTGAACCAACTTACGATATGCTCTAAACGAGTCAATGCAGAACCAACTGTCACGCAATAAGCACCAATTTCAATCGCCGTTTTCGCCAATTCAGGGGTGTTATAACGTCCTTCCGCCATGACTCGACAGCCTGCTGCTTTCAAATCTTTAACTAATTGATAATCCGGTTCTTCCGGCACAGCGCCACCTGTATAGCCTGACATCGTACTCCCCACGATATCAAAACCGAGTTTTTGACAGTACAAGCCTTCTTCTAAATTCGAACAATCCGCCATGGCTAAACAGCCTAATTCGTGGATTTTTTTGACCGCACTTTCAATATCTACTGGTCTAGGGCGATTTGTCCCATCCACGGCGATAATATCAGCACCAGCTTTCGCTAAATCTTCAATATCATGCAAAAATGGCGTGATTCGTACAGGGCTGTCAGGTAAATCACGTTTCACAATACCAATAATCGGTACATTCACAGTAGGGCGTGTTGCCTTAAGATTTTCTATGCCCTCGATACGCAATCCAGCGGCACCACCAACAACAGAAGCCTGTGCCATGGCTGCCACGATTTCTGGTTTATCCATCGGACCGTCATCGACAGGCTGACAAGAAGCAATAAGACCAAATTTGATTTTATCTAAGACTTCATTATGTGATAATTTCGACATATAAACTCCTACATTAGACAGTAACACTTGGTTTCCTTTTGGCTTTTTGGCCATTATAGTAAAACGCAGTAAAACTTGCACCATAAAAAAATATTTTTTGAAGTACAATTTCAAAATTTGTGATCGGCTTCTCAATTTTGAGATAAAGTTGCCACATTTGTACAAAATATTTTTTTTTACTTTAGAATATGAAGTAATACTTCATTACTTATAAATAGGAGAAAAAAATGAATGTGTTAGGTTATGCGCAAAAAATTGGGCAAGCCTTAATGGTACCTGTTGCTGTCTTACCAGCAGCGGCTGTACTGATGGGTATTGGTTATTGGCTTGACCCAGATGGCTGGGGAGCTAACAGTCAACTTGCTGCATTTTTAATTAAATCAGGCGGTGCTATCATCGATAACATGGGCCTGCTTTTTGCCGTTGGCGTTGCTTTCGGTTTATCTAAGGACAAACATGGTTCCGCTGCACTTTCAGGTTTAGTAGGTTACTATGTGGTAACCACTCTACTTTCACCTGGCAGTGTTGCTCAACTACAACATATCGATGTGAGTGAAGTGCCAGCTGCCTTCGGGAAAATCAATAACCAATTTATTGGGATTTTGATCGGAGTGATTTCAGCTGAACTTTATAACCGCTTCTATCAAGTAGAATTGCCAAAAGCACTCTCCTTCTTTAGCGGAAAACGCCTTGTGCCAATCGTCGTTTCTTTTGTCATGATGTTCATCAGCTTCGTATTGCTTTACATCTGGCCATATATTTTCGGCGGTTTAGTATCATTCGGTGAAAGCATTAAAGACTTAGGCGCGGTTGGTGCTGGTCTTTACGGTTTCTTCAACCGCTTACTCATTCCTGTTGGCTTACACCACGCATTGAACTCCGTATTCTGGTTTGACGTCGCAGGTATCAATGACATTCCAAACTTCTTAGGTGGTGCAAAATCACTTGCTGAAGGTACTGCAACGGTTGGTGTAACGGGTATGTATCAAGCCGGTTTCTTCCCTGTTATGATGTTCGGTTTACCGGGTGCCGCATTAGCGATTTATCTCAGCGCTAAACCAAGTCAAAGAACTAAAGTGGCATCAATCATGCTTGCGGGTGCGTTTGCCTCATTCTTCACTGGTATCACCGAGCCATTAGAATTCTCTTTCATGTTTGTTGCACCAGTGCTTTACTTCATCCACGCGGTATTGACCGGTATTTCCGTCTTTATCGCGGCGACAATGCATTGGATTGCAGGCTTCGGTTTCAGTGCGGGTCTCGTGGATATGGTGCTTTCATCACGCAACCCATTAGCCGTTGAATGGTATATGCTAATCGTACAAGGCTTAGTATTCTTCGTGATTTACTATGCAGTATTCCGTTTTGCAATTAAAGCTTTCAACTTAAAAACATTAGGTCGTACAGAAGAAGCAGAAGAAACCACTGCAGCACAACCAGCAGCGAGCCAATCTCGCGAAGAAAGAGCGGTCAAATTTATTGATGCTTTAGGTGGTGCTGATAACTTCAAAAATATTGATGCTTGTATCACTCGCTTACGTTTAAGCTTAGTGGATCAACACAAAATTAATGAAGAACAGCTCAAGTCTCTTGGCGCAAAAGGTATCGTGAAAATCGGTAATGATGGCTTACAAGTGGTTCTCGGCCCTGAAGCTGAACTTGTGGCAGAAGCCATGAAACAAAAAGTGAAATAATACACACCAAATGAAATGCCGACTCAGAAATGGGTCGGTATTTTTTTGCTAAAAATAAAGTAAAAAATGACCGCACTTTAGCCAATGATTTATCAGTTGAAGTGAGTTAAATGAATGTTTGAAAAGTGAAGATTGTTTTGAAGGGTGGTGGAACTAAGCAGAATTGGTCTTAACAGCAAGTGGCTTACTGCATCGCATCCCTGCGGGATTTCTACCTAGCCCACCATAGATTTAAAGCATCTCTGGGGTTCCAGTCTGCGATATAAAATTAAAAGATTAAGAATCTTTTAAAAGCCACTTATATATTCAGGAGACCAATCCTGACTTCCAAACAAACCACATTGGAAGGCTGTATTATGATAGAAGTCTTCCGCAATTTTGTCAATTAAGATATTGCACTAAAAGAAGTATTTTTTCGCTTTTTGTATAAAAATTAACAAAGGCATTTCAACTATCACATCAATGTAACAAAAACAAAATAACCGTCTGATTAAAGACGGTTATTTTTGCTATCGAGTGCCGTAAACAACAATGGTTTTGCCGTGCGCATGAATGAGATTCTGATCTTCCAGCATCTTAATTATTCGCCCTACGGTTTCACGTGAACAGCCCACCATTTGACCGATTTCCTGACGCGTAATTTTAATCTGCATACCATCAGGATGAGTCATAGCTTCAGGTTGTTTTGCTAGATGCATAAGCGCCTGAGCAATACGCCCTGCCACATCTAAAAAGGCCAGGTTAGTCACTTGTCGAGACGTGTTTTGCAAACGTTTTGATAACTGAGAAGTAAGGAACATTAAAATCTCAGGATTAATTTGAATAAGCTGACGATATTTTTTATAGGAAATTTCCGCAATTTCACAAGGGGTTTTCGTTTTCACCCAAGCAGAACGTTTCGAGCCTTCATCAAATAAACCTGCCTCACCAAAAAATTGTCCGGCACCTAAATAAGATAAAATCATCTCTTTGCCTTCATCATCTTTCGATGAAACCATCACGGTTCCTTTAATTAAGAAATATAAAATATTGGCATCTTCCCCTGCATGTATTAAGGTCGATTTTGCAGGATATTTATGCAAATGACAGTGAGTTAGGAACCAATCCAGAGCAGGATCGCGCTGCTGATCATCGTCTTGTAACTTTTGTTCTTCAAGTAATTCTACATCTTCTGACATATAAGCTCCTATTGATTCATTTTAGAAATTCCATTTTATCTTTTATATCAATGGATTCATGTAATTCTGACCAAACAATCACTGCACTTCCATTGTGAATCTTATTTAGTAGGTGTTGTTTTTTTTGTTCTAAAGAAAATTCGTGTGAACCATAATCGGTGCCTTCCCTAAGTACCACACTTTCCACAATATTTTCTAAGGTTTCTTTTGGCAGTTCTTGCCATGGAATAATCATATATTTATCAACTAAAGTCAATTAAGCAAAAAGCGGTTCAAGAAAACGCCATTGCTGTTCAAAACTTTGATTTGCGCCTAAACGGAAATTTGTACGGACATAACGCATAAACTGCCCTTCACAAAGCGTCACTAAATGCCCTGCAATAATACGTTCATCGACATTAAAACCACGCCCTTCGCGTAATTTTCGCATTTGTAAAATATTCACAAATTGCATTTCAAGGCGATCGAAAAATTGCGCGACACGAGCCTGTAAAAGTGGCTCTTCAAACATCAAGGCATGTCCGGTCAAAATACGTGTCAAACCAGGATTTTTACGTGCAAAGTCGAGGATCATCTGCATAATGTCACGCACTCGATTCATGGTGTTTGTTTCATTACGAATTGATGTGGTGATACGGCTAAATAAATTCGCTTCAATATTATCGATCAACGCTTCAAACATTTTGGTTTTACTTGGGAAGTAACGATAAAGTGCCGCCTCTGACACCCCCACTTCTTCCGCTAAACGCGCTGTTGTCATACGCTCCATTCCACGTTCAGAATGTAGCATATGCGTAAGTACCGTCAACACTTGTTGACGACGTTCTTTTACCGTGCGTTTTTCGATTTTTGGCGGTTTGATTTCCGCCGCAATCTCATCAACTTCAACGAGAGATAATTGTTCTACCATAGTTTATTTTTTACCTGAATGACCAAAACCGCCCTCACCGCGTTCAGTTTCGGTAAATTCACTAACAATATTGAATTCCGCTTGTACGACTGGCACAAAAACTAACTGTGCGATGCGATCACCGACTTCAATTTTGAACGGTTCATGGCCACGATTCCATACCGAAACCATTAATGGACCTTGGTAATCTGAATCAATTAAGCCCACTAAGTTACCTAATACGATACCGTGTTTATGACCTAAACCCGAACGAGGCAGAATCACTGCTGCAAGGTTCGGATCGGCAATATAAATTGAAAGGCCTGTTGGGATAAGTTTAGTTTCGCCTGGCTGAATTTCAATGCCCTCTTCAAGCAATGCACGTAAATCCAAACCTGCTGAACCTTCGGTTGCATAGGTTGGTAAAGGAAATTCGTTGCCAATGCGGCTATCTAAAATTTTTACATCAATTTTTTTCATGCTTATTATCCTTTAAAAGAAATCTTAAATACAAAAGTGCGGTCACAAAATCTAACGAATTTTGAGCCTATTTTATTTGTGATAATGCTCAACAATTTCTGTGACTAACACTTCTGCCAATTTATTTTTATCAGCTAACGGCAACGATTTTTCGCCTGTTTTCCAAAAGATCTGCAAGGCATTTTGATCTTGTCCGAATACTTGCCCACCCGATACATCATTCGCACAAATCATATCTAAATTTTTTCGTTGAAGTTTGCTCTTCGCATATTCAGCGACATTTTGCGTTTCAGCTGCAAAGCCTACAACAAACGGACGATCTTTTTCTAAACTTGCCACACTTGCGATAATGTCTGGATTTTTCACCAATTTAATAGAAAGCTCATCGTTATCATTGGTTTTCTTGATTTTTTGTTCAGCAACTTCCGCGACTCGATAATCTGCTACTGCGGCACAGCCAATAAAGATACGATTTTTGACCGCACTTTCAAGAGAGGCTTGCCACATTTCATGGGCGGTTGTCACATCAATACGATGAACGTTTTTCGGCGTAGCGAGATTAACAGGACCTGCAATTAAGGTAACATTAGCCCCACGCTTAGCAAAGGCCTCGGCAATCGCAAAGCCCATTTTGCCTGAGCTGTGATTAGAAATATAACGAACAGGATCAATAGCTTCACGCGTCGGGCCTGCTGTAATGGTAACGCTTAAATCAGCTAAATCTTGTTGAACGGCAAAAAGTGATTGAAGCGACTCAAAAATTTCAGCGGGTTCAGACATTCTCCCTGCGCCCACATCACCACAAGCCTGAAAGCCACTATTTGGTCCAACAAAATGAATGCCTCGAGCAGAAAGGGCGGTCAAATTTTGTTGTGTAATCGCCTGGCGGTACATTTGCTGATTCATAGCCGGTGCGAGCAAAATAGGGGCACTTGTCGCAAGACAAATCGTACTTAGTAAATCATTTGCCATTCCAACGGTTAAACGTGCAATAAAATCGGCGCTGGCTGGTGCAATCACAATCGCATCAGCCCATTTTGCGAGCTCAATATGCCCCATGGCTAATTCGGCTTGAGGATCAAGTAAAGATTGAGAAACCGCATTGCCCGAAATGGCTTGTAGCGTTAAAGGTGTGACAAATTCAGCGGCAGCGGGTGTTAAAGCCACTCGAACTTCTGCGTTAGATTTGCGTAATAAACGAATAAACTCAATGGTTTTATAGGCGGCGATGCCTCCTGTAATCCCGACAACAATACGCTTTCCGCTCAAGCTCATTTGCTACTCCGCTACGACTTAATAGAATGGATATGTTTTGTGTGTTAGTACTTAACAACTTAAGGTCGCCTATTTTACTTCAAATTTCACCAATAAAAAATTTTATTTTTGCGATCGCTATACCAAAAATAAAACTGACAATTCGCAATACTTAAAAACATCATGAAAATTGACCGCACTTTTTTCTTTTCATTAATTAATATGCAGACAAACTCCCCCTTAATGCCTCGTGAAAAACTGTTGAAATATGGTGTTGAAGCCCTAGAGGATCACGAATTACTTGCTATTTTCTTACGCACTGGGATTAAAGGTTGCCCTGTCATGGCATTATCACATAGCGTGCTGCAACATTTTGGCTCTCTTCGAGCCTTATTAAGTGCAGATAAAGAAGCCTTTTGCAAAGTAAAAGGATTAGGCATTACGCAGTTTATTCAACTACAAGCCACCACAGAAATGACCAAACGCTATCTCAAACAAGAATTGCTGATAGAACATGTATTTAGCGACACATCCACGGTAAAACTTTATCTTCAAGCAGAGCTTCACCACGAAGAACGTGAAATTTTTATGGTGTTATTTTTAGATAATCAACATCGTTTGATTAAAAAAGAGCGGTTATTTTTAGGCACAATTAATGTGACGAATGTTTATCCTCGTGAAATCATCAAAGAAAGCCTTTACTGCAATGCAGCCGCATTAATTTTAGCTCATAATCATCCTTCTGGTATCGCAGAACCCAGTTATTCAGATAAAATGATCACACAAAAAATTATTGAAGCCGCCGAGTTAATGGAGATTCGTATTTTAGATCATTTTATTGTCGGCAAAGGGACTTGTTATTCTTTTGCAGAGCATAATCTGTTATAGTTTTAGGGAATTTGATGATTTTTTTATCGTTCATTTCCATTTAAAGACGGAAAAATCGCTTTTAGACTTGAGAAATGAAAATAAAGTCAGTATAATTTGCGACCTTTAATATAGTAAGTGGGTCGGATACTGCGACCTGACGAGGAAGCAAGCTTAGTTTTAAGCTTCATTATCCGAACCATAAGCTCGAGCTTATATTTAAATTATTGGAGATTATTATGTCTAGAGTTTGTCAAGTAACAGGCAAGCGTCCAGCTGTGGGTAACAACCGCTCACACGCGTTGAATGCGACACGTCGTCGTTTTCTTCCAAACCTTCACACTCACCGTTTCTGGGTTGAAAGTGAAAACCGTTTCGTGACCTTACGTTTAACTGCGAAAGGTATGCGTATTATCGATAAAAAAGGCATTGATGCAGTGTTAGCTGAAATCCGTGCTCGTGGCGAAAAAATCTAAGGAGCTAAAACATGGCAGCTAAAGGCGCTCGTGAGAAAATCCGTTTAGTTTCTACAGCAGAGACTGGTCACTTCTACACAACTGATAAAAACAAACGTAATATGCCTGAAAAAATGGAAATCAAAAAATTTGATCCAGTAGTGCGTAAACACGTTATCTATAAAGAAGCAAAAATCAAATAATTTTGCTGATTTGAAAAAAGCCCGACATTGTTCGGGTTTTTTTATACCACAAATTCATTACCGAGATTATCTATGCCTGAACTTCCTGAAGTCGAAACAGCCCTGCGTGGTGTCAGCCCCTATTTGAAAGGTTTTACCATTGAAAAAATTGTAGTGCGCCAACCACAATTACGTTGGGTTGTCTCTCCTGAATTAACAACGCTTAAAAACGTCAACATTTTGGATACTTCTCGTCGTGCGAAATATCTCATTATTCACACAGAAAAAGGTTATATCATTGGTCATTTAGGGATGTCCGGCTCTGTTCGAATTGTGCCGCATGATAGCCCCATTGATAAACACGATCACCTTGATATTGTGATGAATAATGGCAAATTACTGCGTTATAACGACCCGAGACGCTTTGGTGCATGGTTATGGACTGAAAGCTTAGATGAATTTCATCTTTTTCTAAAACTTGGTCCTGAACCACTTTCAGATGAATTTAATGCCGAATACCTTTTTAAAAAATCACGCAAGAAATCGACCGCACTTAAAACATTTTTAATGGATAATGCTATCGTCGTAGGCGTAGGAAATATTTATGCCAATGAAACGCTTTTTTTATGTGGTTTACACCCCATGAAATTAGCCGAAAACCTCACACGAAAACAATGTGCTTTGCTCGTTGAAACAATTAAAGACGTCTTAGCAAAAGCCATTACGCAAGGTGGTACAACATTAAAAGATTTCTTACAACCTGATGGTCGCCCCGGTTATTTTGCACAGAAATTGTTGGTTTATGGAAACAAAGATAAACCTTGTCCAAAATGTAGCACTAAGATTGAAAGCATGGTTATTGGGCAACGCAATAGTTTTTATTGCCCTCATTGTCAGAAAAAGAAATAGGCGTTATACACGCCTATTTTTTAGAAAAAGGTGCTCCAGAAATGAGAAATTGGCATGGCGAGGAAAAGAGCCGGCAACATATTTGCCACATGGAACATTTGAATATTACAAATGCGAAAACCTGCCGCTATCATTAGCATACCGCCTACTGCGGCAAAATCACCTCGCATTTCAGGTGTCACAAAAGGAATAATAAACACCGCAGAATAAGCTAAAATCACTTGAACCAATGTTTGTGGCACAAAAATACTTGCGACAGAAATACCAAGCGATGTAGCAAAGATCATCGCGGTGAAAAAATCTAAAAAGGATTTCACAATAAGGATATCAAAATTACCACTCATCCCCTCATTCATCGCCCCGAAAATCCCCGTTCCACTAAATGAAAACAAAACCACAATCGCAACAAATTTAGATAAGAACTCTTCTTGGTTATGCATACTACTTGGTGTATCAGGGAACATCTTTTCAACAAGGCCTTTGGCTGATGATGCCAGTTTATTGATCCCCTGTTCCAATAAAAGCAACTCGCCAATTATCGTCCCTAATAACAGCGATAAAATCATTGCCGGCATATTGGTGGTTTTCGCCACCATCACAATACCCATGCCCATCGAACATAAGCCAAAGATTAAGGTTAGATTAGTGCGTAAACGCTCTGGAATGCGCCCACCGAGCACCGCACCGATAACTGCACCACCGATAATCGCCAGTGCATTGATATAAGGTCCGATAATCATATTCTTCTCCGAGTTGACTTACCCTATTATACGAAAAACAAGATGAAAATCGACCGCACTTTTGGCAATAAAAAAGGCATGGTTCCCCATGCCTTTTGTTTATTTACGATAAATTACCAGTGGTAACCTGCACCAACTGCTACCCCCACTTTACCTTGTGTATCGCTCGTACCGGCTAAACGAATAATAATTTTACCGTTGTCTGAAATACGTGACATACCTAATGCCACTGCATTTTGACCTTGGTAATTACCCGCTGCCACAGATACCATGCTCTTACCTGGAATGTAAGCCTGTGGTAATTGAGACGCCGCTAACGCGCTTGCTGTACCTGCATTGACACGTTTACCTAACTTGTTCACTTGACCATTTAAGTGGTTGATCTTGTTATTCATGTCAGCTTTTACTTCGTGTAATTGGCTGCCGTTTACCGCATCAGTACTGTCTGCTGCAATGCGTCCTGGTGCAACATTGGTAATTTGTTTATTACCTGCATCAATACCATTTTTAGTCATACTTGGACCATTTTTAATGGTGACGCCATTGCCATCAATCACAGTATCACCCGCAGTGAATTTGTTTGCAGTTACGCTTTCCACTTTAAGGTTTTTCTTGATACCTACACGAATATTGCCGCTCTTATCAATGTTGGTCATCACATTATCGCCACCATCAAACTCACTCCAGTTTGTGTTGCTATCTGCGCCTTTCACATTGATTTGGCTATTTAATTTCGCACCGTAAACATCACCTACATTTGCACCAAATTTTAAGCCATCGCTTAATGTTGCGATAGTTTCACCACCAAAGTTCATACGATTTGGTGTTTTACCATCAAGATTTGGTGCTGCATCTTTACCACTTACTACTGTAATTGGCGTTGAATTATCACCTTCACCAAGATTGATTGTTGTGGTATTAACTGTTTTCGCGGTGACATTTTCAGCTTTCAAGTCTTTTGTGGTAGAAATCGTGAAGTTAATACCATTCTGTTCAAGTTTGATATTATCACCTGCGATATAGTTTACAGTCGCACCTGGCGCTACATTAGCAACTTCAGTACCACTTACTTCACCAGTAGAGCCTTCTTTCTTCGTTGCAGTTGCATTCCAACCTTTACCCGCAAGCTCCTTCACTTCGTATAACTGACTACCATTCACAGCGTCTTTGCTATCAGGTGTCACACTTCCATCAGCCACATTACTAATTTTCTTACCAGCAGCATCAATACCTGATTTAGTAACATTCGGGCCACCAGTAATAGTTAAACCATCCTTATTAATGGTTGTATCACCTGCTTTTAAGCCATCTTTTGTTAAAGCAACATCATCACCAACTTTTACACCATCGTTATTTAAAACGGTATCGCCAGCTGTTACGCTTTCCACTTTAAGGTTTTTCTTGATACCTACACGAATATTGCCGCTCTTATCAATGTTGGTCATCACATTATCGCCACCATCAAACTCACTCCAGTTTGTGTTGCTATCTGCGCCTTTCACATTAATTTGGCTATTTAATTTCGCACCGTAAACATCACCTACATTTGCACCAAATTTTAAGCCATCACTTAATGTTGCGATAGTTTCGCCACCAAAGTTCATACGATTTGGTGTTTTACCATCCAAGTTTGGTGCTGCATCTTTACCACTTACTACTGTAATTGGCGTTGAGTTATCACCTTCACCAAGATTAATCGTTGTGGTATTAACTGTTTTCGCGGTGACATTTTCAGCTTTCAAGTCTTTTGTGGTAGAAATCGTGAAGTTAATACCATTCTGTTCAAGTTTGATATTATCACCTGCGATATAGTTTACAGTCGCACCTGGCGCTACATTAGCAACTTCAGTACCACTTACTTCACCAGTAGAGCCTTCTTTCTTCGTTGCAGTTGCATTCCAACCTTTACCTGCAAGTTCTTTTACTGCGTATAACTGACTACCATTTACCGCATCTTTCGATGTGTTGGTTACATCACCATCTTGAACATTGGTGACTTTATTACCACCAGCATTGATGCCATCTTTTGTTACAGATACATCACCAGCTTTTAAACCATCTTTATTTAAAGCAACATTATCACCAACCTTAACACCGTCATTATTCATCACGGTATCACCAGCGGTTACACTATCAACTTTAATGTCTTTAGCTAAGTTGAACGTCACATTGTGACCATCTTTAGTAATATCGATGTTCTTATCTGTATTTTTCAGATCAACGGTATCACCAGGTTTTACATTAGAAGAATTAGTACCATTCGCTGTTAAATTCCAGCCTTTATTAGCTACTTCTTCTACTTTCTTAAGCTGTGAAAAATTCACTGCATCAGTATCAGCAGTACCAGCGGCTACACCTGTGATTTTATTGCCAGCGGCATTAATACCTGCTTTAGTTACGCTTGGACCACCTTCAATAGTTAAACCTTCGTTATTAATGGTTGTATCGCCAGCTTTTACGCTATTAACTTTGATGTCTTTGTTTAATTTAACTTTAACTTCATCACCTGATGCCTCAGTAGTGATGTTCTCATCATCACCCTTAATCGTAACAGTCGAACCCAATTTTTCCACATTAGTTGAACCGCTATCACCGTTAAAAGTTAAACCTTTTGTGGTAACCGTAGTATTCGCATCAACACCTTGTTGAATCTCATCTTTCGTTTTTTTAGATAAATCAAGATGATAGTTAGTTACTAAAGCATCACCTACCTTTTCTGGATCTTTTGGCTCTACAGTAAGTGCATCTGAAGTTGTCACATTCGCTGACGTATCCACGGCATTAATTGTATAAACACTTTTACCATTATCGTCTGTTTGTTTGTCAACTGTCGTATTTTCACCTGCTACTACTTCAGTTTTAGCAGCATTAATTGCTTTAAATGCACTATAAAGTTGTGAGCCATTGATTGCGTCGGTTGAGGTCTCTGAAACCTCACCTGGTGCTAAGTTAATAAGCTGACGTTCATACCCCTTTTTACCGATAGAAACAACGTCTCCTTTATCAACTTTTGCACCACCCGCCCAAGTATATTCAGTACCTAAAATATTTTCTGTAACACGAGCTACCCCTTCTTTATCTACTTCTGAGGCTGTCCCTAATGCAACTGAGTTTAATTTATCTGCTTTTGCCCCTGTACCAAGAGCGATCGCACCAAAAGTAGATGCTTTAGCTTTCGTACCAATAGCTAATGATAACTCTGCAGGAGAATATGCTTGCACACCTATAGCAATAGCCCCCTCTCCCGAAGTTGTGCTTGTGTACGCCCCATAGTTCATCGTATCACCAGTCATCTCTTTATAGATATCTCTTAAAGCTTTTCCCTTTAGAATATATTCATCTATCTTATTACCACTCTCATCATATTTAATAAACTTTTCTGCACCTGTATAAGTTGAGCCACCGACTTTATTAAGATCATCATTACCAATTGCAATAGATGAATTACCTTGAGCCAAAGTATTGGCACCAATAGCAATAGATTGATCGCCTTTCACTTCTGTTCGTTGAGTTGTAGCCCCGTCTCCTGAACTACCTATTGCAATAGATTCTTCACTATATGCCCCGGATACATAGGCACCTGAACCAATAGCTATATTTCTTCCTCTTCCAGAAGCACTTTTATTTGCAACTGTTGCATTATTACCGATCGCAATATTAGCACCGCCGCCAGCATCAGCTTCACCCTTAAACATGCTACCTTTTCCCTCCGTAATTTTAATAAGAGGAGTACTTAAATCTACAGCCTGTGCCGGCATCATCACCGCAGATAAAGAAAGTGCAAATGCAGAAAGTTTGAAAAGAGAAGACAAACGTGTTTCGCTTGCTACACGTTGTTCGGAGTTTGAAGAAGCTTTTACGGCTCCTTTCGCTAATTCTGATGTCACGACGAAAGACTGTGTCGTTTTGTTCCAAATAATCTTAAATACTTTGTTCATAAAAAAGTTCTCCTAAGTTAAATAGATTTAGGTATCCATCACATCCCAACAATAGGAACAAGCTGGGTAAAAATAAGGTCCTGAGAGTATAGCTGACTCATCTATAAGATCAAGAAAATGATCGCTTTTTATACCATTTTTCACAAGAAATTTACATTTTCTATACAAGGTATCGTTTGCGTAAAAAGAATGCTCATTAAAATTAGGCCAAAGTCAGTAATAATGAGCATGGAATCGTCTTTATATAAGTCAAAAACAATGTAAAAGTTGACCGCACTTTTTTCTCTTAATATGCAACTCACCTACCACTTCCCTAATCCTTTTATACCCATTTAGAAGTATTTTGATTTTAAAGTTTGATCAACCTCAAACTTTTGGAAGATAACCTTAGAAAAACTACTACTTTTTGGTATCTTATGCTTGCACTGAACTATTTTTATGAGTGAATTCAAAAGCTTAATAGGAATTGTTTGCATTTAAAATTATTTTTTTATTCTTTCCTAATGGAGTGATTATCGTGAACGCATTGAGAAAAAGCCTTGTTTTGGCCACTTCTTTCGCAGCTTTAGGCGTGTATAACTCAGCGATGGCTGAAATGGTGTACAAACCTCTTGAGCAACCTGTGGAAGCAGCAAACCCAAATTTAAAAATCGAAGCAGTGAATGAAAAATTCGCTGAGAAATATCCTAGCCAATTCAATTCGTGGAAAGCGACTGAAAAAGGCGACAAAATCATCTATGCAGATGAACAAGATCCACGTTTAATCGTGTTATGGGGCGGTTATGCTTTCGCGAAAGAATATAACGCACCTCGTGGTCACGTTTATGCGGTAAAAGATCTACGTGATATTTTACGTACCGGCGCACCAAAAACTGCGACTGATGGCCCACAACCAATGGCATGTTGGACTTGTAAAGGCCCAGACGTTCCACGTTTAATCGCGGAATGGGGTGAAGATGGCTACTTTAGCGGTAAATGGGCTAAAGCCGGCGCAGAAGTGGTTAACTCAATCGGTTGTGCTGACTGTCACGATACGACATCAAAAGACTTTGCTGAAGGCAAACCTGCATTACGTATTGCTCGTCCACACGTTCTTCGTGCATTGGATCACTTAAATAATGCACTTCAAGCAAAAGCAAAAGCTGAAGGAAAAACCCAACCAGTATTAAGTTTCAATGGCGCAGCCCGTACCGAGCAACGTGCTGAAGTTTGTGCTAACTGTCACGTTGAATACTACTTCGCAGGTGATTTAAAACAAGTAACCTTCCCTTGGGATAACGGTCAAACTGTTGATGACATCGAAAAATACTACGATGATATCGGTTTCAGTGACTGGACTCACTCTCTTTCTAAAGCACCAATGTTAAAAGCTCAACACCCTGACTTTGAAATTTGGTCTTTAGGTATGCATGGTAAAAACGGCGTAACTTGTATCGACTGTCACATGCCTAAAGTACAAGGTAAAGACGGTAAAGTTTACACCGATCACCAAATCCAAAACCCATTTGATGCATTTGATAGCACTTGTGCAAACTGTCACGATCAAAGCAAAGAAAAACTTAAAGACATCGTCGCTTCACGTAAAAAAGAAGTGAAAGATGTAATGGGTCGCTTAGAAGATCAAGTTGTTCGCGCTCACTTTGAAGCAAAAGCGGCATGGGATGCAGGTGCAACTAAAGAAGAAATGGAACCTGCTTTAATGGATATCCGTCACGCACAATGGCGTTGGGACTACTCTGCAGCAAGCCACGGTGGCCACATGCACGCTCCTGATGTAATGCTTCGCGTATTAGGTTCTGGTTTAGACAAAGCAGCTGATGCTCGTGCTAAACTTGCAGCAATCTTAACTAAACACGGCGTGAAAACTCCAGTTGAAGTACCAGATATTTCTACAGCTGATAAAGCATGGAAAGTAATGGGTATCGATATCGAGAAAGAACGTCAAGCGAAAAAAGAATTCTTAGAAACTGTTGTACCTCAATGGGTAAAAGAAGCGAAAGCCAATGGCAAATTAGCTGAAGATACCGCAACAAAACAATAAAAAAAGAACCGCACTTTGTAACTAAAGTGTCGAAGTGCGGTCATTTTTAACCATATATTTGAGGTAATCAGAATGAATTTAACTTCTTTAATCAGCAAATCGGCAAAATCCCTTGCATTGCTTGCAATGCTTGCGGCAATGCCAATGGCTGCAAGTGCGGAAGAGATGGCAAAAACACCTGCCTCTCAACTGACTTATGAGCCACAATTGGATAACCAACGTGATCCAAACCAATATTGTGCAAAATGTCACAAATTTGACCAAGTTGATAAAAACCAAACTTTAGATCAATCTGGTGGTGAATTACACTTTGGTAAATTCCACGGCGCACACTTAAATCAAAAAAGCCCTAACACAGGTAAACCGATTAACTGTGTAAACTGTCACGGTAATATTTCGGAAGATCACCGTCGTGGTGCAAAAGATGTGATGCGTTTTGATGGCGATATCTTTGGTGATAAAAAACCTATGTATACCGCGCAAGAACAAAACCAAGTTTGTTTTGCTTGTCACCAACCGGCAAAACTTCGTGAAAAACTTTGGGCACACGATGTTCACGCAATGAAATTGCCTTGTGCAAGCTGCCACACATTACACCCGAAAGATGATGCGATGAAAGGTATTCAACCGAAAAATCGTGTGAAACTTTGTGTAGATTGCCACGGCGAACAACAAAAACGCAAAGCGGCAAAAGAAGCACAATCACAAACGCAATCAACCGAACAAAAGGATAAATAATGACAGCTTGTTCACGCCGAAACTTTGTTTCCGGCATGGGGGCATTAATCCTTATGACGGGGACATCAGTTACCTCTTTAGCGAAAGAGGAAAAGGCGGATAAACCGAAACGCTATGCAATGGTACACGACGAAACAGCTTGTATCGGCTGTACCGCTTGTATGGATGCTTGTCGTGAAACTAACCACGTTCCTGAAGGCGTTTCACGTTTGGAAATTCTCCGTAGTGAACCTTATGGCGAATTCCCAAATCAAGAATACGAGTTTTTCCGTCAATCTTGCCAACATTGTACAAACGCCCCTTGTGTGGCTGTTTGTCCAACCGGTGCATCATTTATTGATCCTGAAACAGGTATCGTTGATGTAACTAAAGATCTTTGCGTGGGTTGCCAATACTGTATCGCAGTTTGTCCTTATCGCGTACGTTTCATTCATCCAGAGCATCTTACTGCGGATAAATGTAACTTCTGTCGCGATACAAACTTAGCAGCTGGCAAACAACCTGCTTGTGTAGAAGCTTGTCCAACCAAAGCATTAACCTTTGGTGATATGAATGACCCAAGCAGCGAAGTGTCCCGCAAAGTGAAAGAAAAACCGGTTTATCGCACGAAAGTGGAATTAGGTACTCAACCAAATCTCTACCATATTCCATTCCAACACGGGGAGCCAAGAAGATGACATTAGATTATCCTGTTCCGTTTCACACACCTAATTTGGTGTGGGATTCAACAATCGCTATCTATTTGTTCTTACTTGGTATTTCTTCCGGTGCGGTACAATTAGCGATTGCTTATAAACGTAGTCACAAATTAGAAAATCCTAGCAAAAACTGGATTATCAGAGCAGCCGCCGTTTTAGGTTCTGTGCCAACATTAATTGGTTTAACCCTGTTAATTTTCCACTTGGCACGTCCTTGGACATTCTGGAAATTGATGTTTAACTATCAATTCAACTCTGTAATGTCTATGGGGGTAATGTTATTCCAAGTTTATATGCTGTTCTTGGTATGTTGGTGTGCAGTTATCTTCAAAGAAGATATCATGGCGCTCATCCAACGTTTTATGCCAAAACTTGGCTTTGTCGGTAAAATTATCAATGTATTAGAACGTTTAACTGGTCCTGTAGAAGTCATTCTCTTCATCTTAGCTGCTGTACTAGGGGCTTATACCGGTTTCTTACTTTCAGCATTGATTAGTTACCCAATGTTAAATAACCCTGTTCTACCAGCGTTATTCTTGGCTTCAGGCACATCTTCAGGTATTGCTGCAACCTTCTTATTTATCCTCATTGCAGGTAAATTAAAAGGTGATAGCCATGAATCACACTTCATTCATAAATTTGAAGTACCAATCATGGTAACTGAGCTTGGTTTATTAGTTTGTTTCTTCGTGGGTCTTTATTTTGGTGGTGGCCAAAAAGTGGTTGCCTTACAGAATGCATTATCTGGCTTCTGGGGTGCAGTCTTCTGGATTGGGGTATTCTTAATTGGTATCTTAATTCCACTACTTGCCAACCTTGCCGTAAAAGACAACTTAAAATACAACAAGAACTTTATTATCCTTGTGTCAATCTTCGACTTAATCGGGGTTCTCTGCTTACGTTACTTCATCTTGTATGCAGGACAACTTACCGTTGCGTAAGGATAAACTTCTTATTTAATCAAAAGGCGTATACAATACGCCTTTTGTTTATTTAAAAGACTAAAGTGCGGTTAATTTTACGTATGTTTTTCATGCTTAAAATTAACCTTATTTTGTCAAATACAACCATTAATACTGAAGAATACTATGCTCCCCGAATTCGGATTTCTCTCATTACTCTTTGCCACCACCGCGGCGCTCTTACTTTCCATCGTGCCGCAAATTGGTATTTGGCGAAATAAACCCACTCTAACCAATACAGCTTGGGGATTAAGTTATTGCTTCGGTATTTTTACAAGCGTTTCCATCGGCATTCTCGCCTACTCTTTTGCAACAGATGATTTCACATTGGAATACGTCGCGGCACATTCCAATTCTCAACTACCGACATTTTTTAAAGTTGCCGCTACTTGGGGCGGACATGAAGGCTCCATTTTATTTTGGCTTTTCACATTAAGTCTTTGGTTGGTGGCTTTTGCCTTTTTCTCTCGCAAAAATGACCGCACTTTTTCTGCACAAACCCTTTCTTTGCTCGGTTTAATTTGTCTTGGATTTGCTATTTTCATTTTGTTCTACTCTAATCCATTTGGACGTGCTTTTCCTGCCCCTTCGGAAGGGCGAGATCTCAACCCAATGCTGCAAGATATTGGCTTAATTTTCCATCCGCCACTTTTATATGTCGGTTATGTGGGCTTTGCCGTAAACTTTGCCATGTCCATTTCTGCCTTAATCTTTAATCGTTCTACACAAGCAATCGCTCGTGCGATGCGAGCTTGGGTTCTCGTTTCTTGGTTATTCTTAACATTAGGGATCGTGCTCGGTGCATGGTGGGCATATTATGAATTAGGTTGGGGCGGCTGGTGGTTCTGGGACCCAGTAGAAAATGCTTCACTTATGCCATGGTTATTGGGACTCGCACTTTTACACAGTTTGATGGTGACTGAAAAGCAAGGCATGTTTAGCTACTGGACAACACTCTTTTCCCTACTCGCTTTTGCATTCAGTGTATTAGGCACATTTATTGTCCGTTCAGGCGCATTAACTTCCGTTCACGCCTTTGCTTTAGATAGCTCCCGTGGTTATGTGTTATTACTCATTTTCTTCTTACTGACTGTCGGCTCGCTCAGCTTATTTGCGCTACGCACAAATACCAACGAAAGTGCGGTCAAATTTCCGCTTATTTCTAAAACTGGGGCGATTTTAGGCTTAAACATCGTATTGACCGTGGCCACCGTCAGTACCTTCTTAGGCACCTTCTATCCAATGCTATTCCAAGCCATGAATTGGGGCAGTATTTCCGTGGGCGCGCCTTACTTTAATAGTATTTTCTTGCCCTTGCTCACGTTAGTGCTTTTTGCCATGGCGGGCACACTTTGCTTAAACTGGTTTAAGGCTGATAAGAAACGCTTTTTCAAACGTCTGTTATTACTTATTCCCGCTGCAGTGATGGCTTATGGCATGATTTGGAATGCGCTGCAAAATGACAGTGCGTTACGTTTCCATTTCTTCGCTTATGTGTTGCTCACCCTCGCTATTTGGGTATTATTCGTCACCTTATGGCAAAATTGGGCAAAAGTCAGACTTGCCTATTTCGGGATGATTCTCGCACACTGTGGCGTGGCGATTGCCACAATGGGTGCCGTGATGAGTAGTTACTTTGGCAGTGAATTAGGTGTTAGACTTGCACCACAACAAAGCCAACAATTAGGTCAATTTGAATTCCACTACGATCGTTTTTCCAATGAAATTGGACCAAACTTTACCGCCGAAGTCGCTTTCTTTAACGTGTCAAAACAAGGCAAACCTTACGCTGAAATTGTACCAGAACGCCGTTATTATGATGTTCGCACCATGACCATGAGTGAAGTGGGCTTAGATGCAGGCTTTTGGGGTGATTTATATATTGTTATGGGCGATAACTTAGGCAAAGGTGAGTTCACATTCCGCTTGCATTATAAACCGCTTATTCGCTGGTTATGGCTCGGAGGCATTTTAATGGCACTTGGCGCATTATGTTCTGCCATCAATTTGAAGAGAAAACGCGATGAATAAAAAGTTTATTTTGTTTTTACCACTGATTTTATTATTGAGCGTTTGCTTACTGCTTTTTGTTGGTTTGCATAAAGATCCAAAACAAATTGCCTCTGCACTCATTAATAAGCCCGTGCCGGAATTCTATCAAGCAAATTTGCTTGAACCGAGTCAAATCGTCAGCCCAAGAGATTTCCCAAAGAAACCTTTCCTGCTTAATGTGTGGGGAAGTTGGTGTGGCTATTGCCAACAAGAACACCCTCTCTTGATGGAAATTTCAAAAGAAGTCCCCATTGTTGGAATCGACTATCGTGACAAACCACAAAACGGTATTGCGATGCTAGAACGCATGGGCAATCCATTTATACTCACGATTGACGATAACCGTGGTGAGTTTGCGATGCAATTAGGCGTAGATGGTGCACCAGAGACCTATATTGTCGATGAACACGGCATGATCCGTTATCGTCATTCAGGGTATATGGATCGTGAAACGTGGCTCACTGAGATCAAACCAAAACTTGATGAATTAACTAAAAAGTAAAATGAAAAAATTAACCCGATTTCTGACCGCACTTTTACTTACTTTCGCCCTTTTTGCTCACGCAGAAATGGTGGATACCTATGCGTTTAAAAACCAAGCCGATCGTACTCGAGCTGTTGAACTGGCAAAATCTTTACGTTGCCCACAATGTCAGAATCAGAACTTAGTTGAGTCCAATTCGCCGATTGCTTATGACTTACGTATTGAAGTCTATAAAATGGTGGATGAAGGAAAAACGAATCAGCAAATTATCGACACCATGACTGCACGTTTCGGTAATTTCGTGAACTATAAGCCCCCTTTCCAATGGAATACTGCACTACTCTGGCTATTGCCTATTTTGCTATTAATTGGTGCTTTTGCGTTAATTTTGTTTTCCACTAAAAAATCAGAAGACGCCCCTAAACCACTTGAAAATCAAACTCATACAGCGCCTAAAGAAGAAAAAAGTGCGGTCAAATTTGAAACAAAATCCGCCATTTGGGTCTTTGCAATCTTATTGCTTCTTCCTTTAAGTTATTACTTCTCCCTTGATCGTTTTGAGCGTGTTCAGCAAGGTGAAAAAGAGATGATTGAGCTTGCCAACAAAAAAGTAGATACATCAATGGTGCACCAAAAAGAAGATATGGTGCTCAAAATTCAAAATAAAATTCGAGAAGATGTGAATAATCCTGAACTTTGGGCCCAGCTAGGTGATGCTTATATGCAAAATGATGAATTTGATCATGCGCTCATCGCCTATAGCAATGCAGAAAAAATTTCAGGCACAACACCCGCTATTTTAGGTCTCAAAGCGACCGCTCTTTATTATCAAGCCGGCCAAAATATCACACCACAAATCCAGCAAATAATGGATGAAGCGTTAAAACAAGATAAACATGAAATCTCGGTAATCACATTATTGGCGACTGAAGCTTTTAAAAATCATGAAGCTGAAAAAGCCAAAGCTTATTGGCAGCAATTATTAGATTCAGGTAATGCTGCCGTGGATCGTCGTACTGTCATCCAACGAATCAAAATGATAGACTATTTTGAAAAAGGACAAACCTCACAATAAGCTATGTCTCATTATTCAGAAAATATCATCATTGGAGCCGGTGCTGCTGGCTTATTTTGTGCCGCACAGTTAGGAAAGCTGGGCAAACAAGCCACCATTTTTGATAACGGTAAGAAAATTGGCCGAAAAATTTTAATGTCTGGCGGCGGATTCTGTAATTTCACCAATATGGAAATTACGTCTGGCCGTTATATCAGCCAGAACAAACACTTCGTCAAATCCGCCTTAAAACGTTATACACAATGGGATTTTATTGCTTTAGTCTATGAGTACGGCATTCCTTACCACGAAAAAGAATTAGGTCAGTTATTTTGTGATAACGGTGCAGAAGATATCGTGAAGATGCTCGGAAAAGAATGTGACAAATATGGTGTTAGCATTCAACTACGCAGCGAAGTGAGCGATGTCGAAGCCGTTGAAAACAATCCTAAAGTGCGGTTCAAATTAAAGGTAAATGCAGTTGAATGGCAATGCCAGAATTTAATTATCGCCACAGGTGGGCTCTCCATGCCCGGTTTAGGTGCTTCGCCTTTTGGCTATCAAATTGCAGAACAGTTTGGATTAAATGTAATTCCTCCGCGTGCAAGCCTTGTACCGTTCACATGGCGAGAAAGTGACAAATTCTACTCTGCACTCTCTGGCGTTTCATTAGATGTGGCGGCGACGAATCAACACAAAACCTTTACTCATCAAATGCTATTTACCCATCGTGGTTTATCTGGCCCAGCCATTTTGCAAATCTCCAATTATTGGCAACCTGGTGAAAGCATTCATTTAGATTTATTGCCTTATAACGATATTCGTCATCACCTAGATGAGATGCGTCAATCTTCGCCGAAATTGCAGCTTAAAACCGTATTAAGTCGCTTATTACCGAAAAAATTAGTCGAGCTTTGGTTAGAACAAGGCTTGATTCAAGATGAAGTGATTGCAAACTTAAGTAAAGTGCGATTAGAAAATTTAGAGAATTTAATCCACAATTGGCAATTCATTCCTAATGGCACTGAAGGCTACCGCACGGCTGAAGTCACAATGGGTGGAGTTGATACTCATGAGATTTCATCTAAAACCATGGAAGCCACAAAGATTAAAGGTCTCTATTTTATCGGTGAAGTGCTCGATGTTGTCGGCTGGTTAGGCGGTTATAACTTCCAATGGGCATGGAGTTCTGCTGCCGTTTGTGCAATGGGGATTGCTGAAAGTTAAGCCCCTTTCTACATTTAAAAGACACAAAGCTGATGTTCACGCATCAGCTTTTCTATTGTTTAAGACTTAAGAATTAGCGATTTTTAAAACGATATCTTCAATTTTTTTTGCAAAATATGTCGGGTTTTCTAAATGTGCATTATGACCAGCATCAGGAATAAGCGTTAAATTGAGTTGATTGGCTTCAGCCATTTGACGAAACTTCTGATCTCGCTCACCACAAAAATAAAAAAATGGCAGTAAACTTGACCGCACTTTCTCTCGAAAATCAGGCTGTTTGGCAAGGCTAGTTGCCAATAACATATTGCCTATATTAGGCCCCAAATTGGCTTTTCGCTTTTCAATTAATGACTTACGTTGCGGTCCATTTAAATGAGAAAACACAGGCTGTTGATACCAATCATCTAGCACTGTTTCAAGCTTTTCATCGAAAAACCGCTCAGCCCACATTTTGTCATTAACTAAACGGCTTTGTTTTTCTTGCTCAGACTGTAAACCTAAATTCGCGCCTTCTAAAATCACCGCTTGTAAATTGCCTCTTTGCACTTGAGCCTGCAATGCATAATATTGTGCAATTCGCCCACCAAGTGAATAACCGATAAGAATATAAGGTTCATCTTTTATGAGGCTTTGTATTTGGCTTTCAAGAAATTGAGCCGTTTGCTCAAAATCTTCAACCGCTACAGCTTTATTCTCTCCATGAAACGGTAAATCGAGAGAGAGACAACGAAAGTGCGGTAGATTTTCGATGACTTTTTGCCAGTCTGATTTTGTACCAAGTAAGCCGTGGAGGAAGATAAGATTGGTCATGATTTGTACGGAATACATAAAATTTAGGTCGGGTTGAGCCCGACCATATAGTAAAATGCATTAATCCTATGGCTTATCAATAATATCCACGTCTGAGAAGGTCTCGTTATATATAACGATATCATTTGGATCACTGCAACCCTCAATCAAACCATATTCACTTGAATTCACAATTTTTCCATCACGGAAATAAAAAATGTGTTCTTGCCAGCCTGTATAGCCACCATAGCTATTTTTCGCATTTACTCTGGCACAAACAATGTAGTATTTTAAGAAAACAGCTGGATTATAAGTATCTGTTTCTGCGTTATAGCGTCTGCTTGTAATTCGTAAGAATTTTTTTGGTTTACTAAAGCCATCAAGCATTAAAGAATTAGGATCAATTAAAGTACGAGTTAAATGCTGGCGAATGGCTTTTTCGTAATTTTTCGGATAGCTACCATAATCCATATTACGCACATCATTCATGGTGATTTTGGTGCTTTCCTCATAAGCGATACAACCCGTTAATAGGCTCGTTACTAATGCAGCAAAAATTGCTTTGTAAGCATGTTTCTTAAGCATACTCATCTCCTTTATTTATAAATGAATTTTAGTTAGCATAAAAGTGCTAACTACTCCCCTATCACAGCATGACTAATTTGATCAATCAAACGTTTGTAAGTTGCACTGCCATCGCTAGGGTTCGTTTTGATTTCAATTAAGGTTGCACGGCGACGTGTGTAAGCCTGTTTCAACACCGCGCTTAAATCCGCCCAAGTGTAAGGTAAAGCGTATTTTAAGCCAAACATATTCGCAATTTGTGAGAAATCACCATTATGTGGCAAGCGATAGAACTGCTCTTTTACCTCTTCATCAACCGGCAACATATCAAAGATCGCACCACCATTATTGTTGATCACAAAAATAATGGTTGGTTGAGTGACATTCTTAAATAATGCTAGAGAGTTTAAATCATAAAGCGTGGACGTATCGCCAATCATCGCCACTACAGGTTGATTCGAACCAATACCAATACCTGCAGCGGTCGCCAATAAACCATCAATTCCGCTTGCACCACGGTTGGTGAAAATTGGATAACCTTCTGGCAATTTCGTTAACGCATCAACCAAGCGCACAAAAAGGCTATTTCCTAAGAACAAAATACCGTTGTAAGGTAATACACGCTCAATATGATGTGCTAATGAGGCTTCATTAAGATTGCCGCCGACTTGTTGCTCGATAAAAGTTGCACAGAATTTTGAAAGCGCAAGCGGTTCGAGCAACCAAGGTTTTTGACGCAATGGCGGATGTGCACGCAACCAATGATGTGCTTTTGCATTAAAGCGAGTTTGGGTATGGTGGCTTGGATCAACTGCATTTTGACTTTGCTCTACTACCCAAAATTCGCCTTGGAATTCCGCTAAGAATTGGTTAATACGTTTACTGATAAAACGAGAACCAAATTGGATTACGATATCTGCTTGAAGCAATTTTTGCTTCACGGTTTGATTTGCTAGCCAAATATCCGCATAAGGGGTGAGTGGCTCGACACCAGATTGAATATCCGTCAGCAAAATCCAGCCCATGGTATTTGCCCACGAGTTAATCCCCATTGCCTGTTCAGGCGTCAGTTGCCCCGCGACAATCACACCGCGTTTCGTACGCCAGCTATCCCAATTCTCGTGCATAAGCACTTCTTGTTGTAGTGGTTGATGATCAACCCAATTTTTAGGCTGGCTTAACCAACGTTGAATTGGCATTAACCACGGATGGGTGTCAATTTCTTGCTCTTGTGCATTATAAAGTGGCTCAGCAAAAGGCACATTGATATGCACTACGCCTGGTTGTTGTTTTTGTTTATAGCAAGCTTGTTCTAACGTAGAAATTAACCATTTCGCCGCATAATCGGCTTGAGGTTTCGGTAGATTGACACTTGCAACGGGGTAATCGGCAAACATATTTTGTTGCACGATAGCTTGATTCGCACCACATTCCCATAATTCAGGTGGACGATCAGCGGTAAGAATAATTAAATTCACGCCTGTTTGGCGAGCTTCTATAATCGCTGGATATAAATTTGCTGCCGCAGTGCCTGAGGTGACAATCACAGCAACAGGCGCTTGCGTAGATTTCGCAATACCCAAGGCAAAAAAGCCCAAGCCTCGCTCATCAAAGTGACTATGGCACGTTGCTCGAGAGGCATTTTGTAAACGCACAGCTTCTAGCGTTAAAGGTGTTGAGCGTGAACCTGGCGCAATACAAAAGTGACTGACCCCTTGGCGAACCAAGGTTTCTAAGATCACCTTTGACCAACAACGATTAAATACGCTTACAGACATTCTTCTTATTCTCCGTTATTCTCTGCAAACAGGGAAATGAGCCCTGCCGCTTTACGTTCAATTTCCAACCACTCTTCTACAGGTTGTGAGCCTTCCACAATACCGGCTCCAGCAAATACACGCACTTGGTTTTCTTCAATAAAAGCCGAACGAATAGTAACACAAAATTCTGAGAGATTTTGGCTCATCACGCCTAATGTTCCGGCATACCAACTACGATCAAAGGTTTCTATTTCAGCTAAAGCTTTCTTCGCTTGTTGCTGTGGTAAACCTGATACCGCTGCGGTTGGATGAATCGCCTTCAGTAAATCGGCATCCGTACAAAGTGCGGTTAATTTTGCTTGCATTTTTCGAATCAAATGCTGCACTTTTCGTAATGGCTTTAATGCGACATCATCAACGGTAATTTGTTCCACTAAGTGACTGATATTTTGTGAAATATCTTTAACTACTAACCAATTTTCATTGAGGTTTTTTTCATCATTTAACAGCCAATTCGCACGTTCATCATTTTCACTTGGATTATCACTAACAGGCGCAGTCCCCGCAAGCGCTTCCGTAAATAACTGACGATCATCTCGCGCAAACAAACGTTCAGGCGTCGAACCTACAAAACAGTTTTCAGCATTATCTGCCCATAAAAAATGGTAACAACCACTATTTTTTGCTTGGCTTGCGGCAAGAAAATCTTTTCCGTTTAACTTACTCTGAAGACCAAACACGGTTTCATTTGCTAACACAAGCTTGGTTAATTCACCTTGTCGAATGCGAGCGAGTGCTTGATTGACCCAGTCGCACCACGTTTCTTGGTTTGCTTTTGGCACCATGCTTTCGATGGTTAATTGATTAAGTGATAAAAGTGCGGTCGTTTTTTCGAATGAATTCAATACCGCTTTTGCCAGATTAAGCTCATTTGTTTCAACAAAAACTGAAATCTCCGTCTCTCCATGTTGTTGTTCAATTAAAACTTGAGGCAAAATAAACTGGCTTTCACCTTGAAACTGTAAACCACCCACTAAAGGGAAATCGTGTTCTTGGATAAATTGCTGTGCCAAATTTACATCTGAAAATGACCGCACTTTACCCATGGCTGCGACGGTTTTAGCTTCATCACGAAAACGCAAATAAAATTGCGGATAGACTGACTGCCCTTTCATCCACGCCAAAAGATCAACATCCGATTCCACCTTCGTTTGAAGATGTACAATAGATGCTTGCAGATCCGTTGTCGCCAAAGTTTCAAATTGGCGAATTAGCGCAGATTTAGCTTGTTCTAAAGGGCCCATGAAAAATAATAAAATACACAAAAAATTAGCCCATATTCTACCGCACTTTAATACTTTCAAAAAATTTTTTTATTAAATCTTTTCAAGATAAGAATTTAAGCGTAAATTAGACGTAATTTTTGAATGAAAATCTAATTATCATAGGATGTTATTAATGCGCTCATTTCCAAAATCAGACAAATTAGAACACGTTTGCTACGATATTCGCGGACCGGTTCACAAAGAAGCTTTACGCCTAGAAGAAGAAGGCAACAAAATCTTAAAACTGAATATCGGTAACCCTGCCCCATTTGGCTTTGAAGCGCCAGATGAAATTTTAGTGGATGTCATCCGCAACTTACCTTCTGCACAAGGTTATTGTGACTCTAAAGGCTTGTATTCAGCACGTAAAGCTATCGTGCAATACTACCAATCCAAAGGTATTCATGATTCAACGGTAAACGATGTGTACATCGGGAATGGTGTGTCTGAATTGATTACCATGTCAATGCAAGCCCTTCTTAATGATGGTGATGAGGTATTAGTCCCCATGCCAGATTATCCGTTATGGACAGCGGCTGTGACGCTTTCTGGCGGGAAAGCGGTACATTATTTATGTGATGAAGAAGCGGGCTGGTTCCCTGCTATTGATGATATTCGCGCGAAAGTCAATGCCAAAACGAAAGCTATCGTGGTGATCAACCCAAATAACCCGACTGGTGCGGTATACAGTAAAGCATTGCTCGAAGAAATTATCGAAGTGGCACGTGAAAATAATCTGATTATTTTTGCGGATGAAATTTATGACAAAATTCTCTACGATGGTGCTGTCCACCATCATATCGCCGCCCTTGCTCCAGATGTATTAACAATTACATTCAATGGTTTATCAAAAGCGTATCGTGTTGCGGGTTTCCGTCAAGGCTGGATGATTTTAAATGGTCCAAAACAACACGCAAAAGGCTATATTGAAGGCTTAGATATGCTGGCATCTATGCGTTTATGTGCCAACGTACCAATGCAGCATGCGATTCAAACCGCATTAGGCGGCTATCAAAGCATTAATGAATTTATTCAACCTGGTGGTCGTTTACTTGAACAACGCAATAAAGCCTATGAGTTGCTCACTCAAATCCCTGGTGTTAGCTGCGTAAAACCAATGGGGGCAATGTATATGTTCCCAAAACTCGACATCAAAAAATTCAACATTCATAGTGATGAAAAATTTGTGCTCGATTTATTACGTAAAGAGAAAGTGCTTTTAGTACATGGTAAAGGCTTTAACTGGCACTCACCGGATCACTTCCGTGTCGTGACACTTCCTTATACCGGTCAATTAGAAGAGGCAATTGGCAAATTGGCACGATTCTTAGAAACCTATCAGCAATAATAAAAAAGAGCGGTTAATTAACCGCTCTTTTTTTTATTTCATGATTTATGACTAAGCCCAGAAATAACGCACAACATGGAAGAAAATTGGTGCGGAGAAACAAAGCGAATCCATACGATCTAAAATACCGCCATGGCCACTGATCATATTCCCCCAGTCTTTCACGCCCATACTGCGTTTCATTGCTGACATTACGAGTCCACCTAAGAATCCCATTAGGCAAATTAACATACTCATTAAAAACGCCTGCCATGCATTAAATGGCGTCATCCAATGAAGTAACATACCTAATAAACTCGCGCTTAATACACCACCAACAAAGCCTTCCACTGTTTTGGATGGGGACAAGGTTGGCGCAATTTTATGTTTGCCGAAGAGTTTACCCCAAACGTATTGCAACACATCACTAGACTGCACCACCAAGATTAAGAAGATCATTAATAAAAGATTTTTTCCTTCATAACCTGAGATATCAAGTGTCAGTAAAGCCGGAATATGTGAAATACAGAATACACTAATCATCAATGCCCACTGAATTTTCGTAGAACGATCTAAGAAATTCGCAGGGTCACCCAGTAATGCTGAAAGAATCGGTAAAAATAAGAAGCCATATACTGGAATGAAGATAGTAAACATACTAAACCAATCAATGGCGACTAAAAAATATTGCAATGGCAAGATCACATAAAAACAGGCAGCGAGTGCAAGATGATCGCCTCGACGAATATTCAATAGAGAAAGAAACTCACGCAATCCCATAAATGAAATAATCAAAAAGAGTACAATCACGCCATAAAAGCCCAATAAACTCGCAATAAAGATAATCCCAATCATCACCCACCAAGCATTGATACGTGCATTCAGATTATCAATGACACTATTAGGGGTATCCACGCCAGCTCTGCGTTTTAAAATATATCCCACTGTGGAAGCAAAAATTAAGGCGATAAATAAACCACCGAAGAGTTGCCATATTTCTGTCATCATTTACTCCTAAGATTTGCCTTTTTCACTGATGTTTAAACTTAATAATGCCGATTGAGCACGTGTTAAAAATTCACCTTTAGTCTCATCTGTCCCAATCTTTAATGGTTCACCAACATAAAGATCACATAACAACGGGATCGGTAAAATAAAGCCTTTTGGTAAAACATTATTCATATTGCTAATCCAAACTGGGACAAATTCACAATCAAGATTTTCTTTGGCTAGATAATACAAACCACTTTTAAAAGGTTGAAGAGGCAAATCATCATCCGTTTTACGGGTTCCTTCAGGGAAAAGAATAAGCGAATCATTCTCCAATGCTTCCGTCATTTGTCGTATTGCCGCTTGTGGATCTTGGCTATTACGCTCAATCAGTAACATATTAAACACTTTATAGGCTAGAAAACGACGAATTGCGCCTTTCGTCCAATAATCTTTGCCTGCAACAGGACGTGTTTGCTTTCTCACTTCATAAGGTAATGAAATCCAAAGTAAGATAAAGTCACCATGGCTGTTATGATTTGCAAAATAGACACGATGTCCCTCTGAAGATTGTTCAGCAATCGCCGCTTGAGGTCGAACACCTGTAATAAAAGAGGCAAAACGACACAATAAAAAATCGATTAATCTCGCGATCATATTTACTCCTATTACTCCGTCACTTCCGCTAAACCATTTTTCACACGCTTAATACAAGTCACGATGAGCAAGATAATCAGGATATTGGCTACCCACCAGAAAAGTGAATGCAAGCTACCATTCACCGCATAGAGTAAACCGAGTACACCAAACACAAACGCACGATCGCTTTTACCCATTGGACCATCATAACGACGCGTTTTGCCTTGAACTTGACCTAGAATGCCACATAACTCACTCAACGCGGCAAGCCAAATAATACTTGAGATTTGAATACCATCAAAAGGCGCAACAAAAGCAAAAGGAAGGTAAAGTGCTGCATCAGAGACAACATCAGTAATTTCATTAAGATAACCCCCTAATCGACTTTTTTGATTAAATTCGCGTGCTAGCATGCCATCAACAGCATTTAACGCCATACGCAAAAACAACCAAATAGGAATAAGGAAGAAAAGAGTGGAAAATGTCGGAAATAGTGCGAGAACCACACCTAATAAAATTGAAAGTAAGCAAGCAATTAGCGTAACTTGATTTGCTGTTACGCCTTTTGCCGCTAATTGCCTAACTAAAGGCCGAAGTAAATTTTGAAATTTGGGTTTTAAGGCATAGATACTCATCTACCATCTCCTTGTTTTTATTAGTAAACATAAAAATTTTGCTAATAATAGAATAGTATAGAGTATTACTCAAGTTTTTATTCATCCATATAACCTAGACTTCTTAAGGCGCGTTCATCGTCTGCCCAACCAGACTTCACTTTGACCCAAAGTTCAAGGTGTACTTTATTATCAAATAAGCGTTCCATGTCAGCGCGCGCTTCCATACCAATGGTTTTAATTTTTTGCCCTTGAGCACCGATCACCATTTTCTTTTGACCTTCGCGCTCAACTAAAATCAAGCCATTGATTTCATAAGTACCACGCTCATTTACTTTAAATTGTTCAATTTCAACCGTCACAGAATAAGGTAATTCTTCACCAGTAAAACGCATTAATTTTTCACGGATAATTTCTGACGCCATAAAACGCTGTGAACGGTCTGTCACATAATCCTCTGGGAAGTGGTGAACGCCTTTACGCAAGGACTGACGAACAATTTTCTCTAATTGATGCACGTTATTACCACGTTGCGCAGAAATCGGCACAATGTGAGCAAAGTCAAATTTACTGCCTAAATCAGTAATAAATGGCAACAAATCATCTTTATTCTTGATGTTATCAACTTTGTTGATGGCGAGTACGACAGGCGCTTTGGCATTACGTAATTTATTTAACACCATTTCATCATCGGCATTCCAATGTGTACCATCTACAACAAAAATAATGAGATCCACATCCCCGATTGCTGAGCTTGCTGCACGGTTCATTAAACGGTTAATCGCGCGTTTTTCTTCGATATGAAGCCCCGGTGTATCGACGTAAATTTCCTGGTAGATACCTTCCGTTTTAATTCCCACAATACGGTGACGCGTAGTTTGCGCCTTGCGAGACGTAATCGAGATTTTTTGTCCCAAAATTTTATTTAACAGGGTAGATTTCCCTACATTTGGGCGGCCTACGATAGCGATAAAGCCACAATAGGTCTCTTGTTCTTGATTTAATTCGGTCATTTAATTTCCAATGTTTTTAAGATTTGTTCTGCGGCCGCTTGTTCTGCTTTACGGCGGCTAGAACCTTTCGCAATAAAAGTGCGGTCAATATTGGGTACATTTTTTACTGTACATTCTACGGTGAAGGTTTGGCAATGCGCCTCCCCTTCTATTTTAATCACTTCATAAGTTGGCAAGGCAAAATGCTTACCTTGTAAATACTCTTGCAAGCGCGTTTTGGCATCTTTTTGGTTATCACCCGGTTTAATTTCGGCGAGTAAAGTTTTATACCAGCTACGCACAATATCTGCTGCTTTATCAAAGCTTGAATCTAATGCCATTGCGCCAATTACTGCTTCAACACAATCCGCCAAAATAGATTCTCGGCGAAAGCCCCCACTTTTCAACTCGCCAGAACCTAAGGACATATAATCCCCAAGCTCAAAATTGCGGGCAATTATCGCCAGGGTCGGCTCACGGACTAATGTGGCACGCATTCTACTCAGTTCACCTTCATTACAACGAGGGAATTGATGATAAAGCGCATCCGCGATGACATAATTGAGAATTGAATCACCTAGAAATTCGAGACGTTCATTATGTTGAGTGGAGGCACTGCGGTGTGTCAGTGCCAATTTTAAATTTTTTAGATCGGAAAATTGATAACCAATTTTTCGTTCTAGACGATCTAAATGATTCATATTAATTAATTTTTGTAAAGAAACGGTCAAAACGGAAGCCTGTAGGCCACTCATTTGGTTCTTTTTCTAAACTCATCCAAATATAAGTGGCTTTACCCACGATATTTTTTTCTGGTACAAATCCCCAAAAACGGCTGTCATCACTATGATCACGGTTATCTCCCATCACAAAATATTGTCCTTCAGGCACAATCCATTCTGCAGCAGGTAAGCCTTCTTGTGGATAGAACTCAATCCCCGAATAACGGCGCATTGGCTCGACTAAAATCTTATGTGTCACATCACCGATTTCCAAATATTCCACTTGAGTTGGGAATGCTGGATTAGTTGGTTCTTGTTTATATTCAAATACTTTAGCTTGGCAATCTATTTCACAAGGTTTGCCATCTTTACCATGCACAATGGTTAAAGCGCTTTTTTCAACATCAAGGATAATGCGATCGCCACCTTTACCCACAATACGTTTAATGTAATCTGCTCCAGACATATTGTTTTTAGATGTTAATGCAAGGTTTTCAGCATATGCTGCTCGCGTTGCCCCTAAGCTAGTATGAAGCAACGCTTGCTCCGGTGCTTTAAACACGATCACATCACCACGTTCGGGCTTATTGCCTTCAATAATCGTATTTTGGAAAATCGGATCTTTGATGCCATAAGTGTATTTATTCACGACAATAAAATCCCCTACATATAATGTGGCTTGCATTGATCCTGATGGAATTTGAAATGGTTCAAAAATAAATGAACGTACAAGGAATACCACGGATAACACAGGGAAAAGCGAAGAAATAAATTCTGAACCTTCTGAAATTGGCTCAATTTTCGCTTTTTCTTCATCCGTTAACGCTTTGCCTGAGCGTTGTTCTGCGCGTGCGATTTGACGACGACGTCTCGGCATCACAGCAAAGCGGTGATAACACCATAAAATGCCGGAAAGTGCGGTCAAAATCAGCAACAAAATACTGAATGTGTTAGGCAACTGAAAATGGTCTAACACTTTCCAACCTGCAAATCCCACGGCTAACAACAGAATAAAAAATACATTCGACATGGCTCTTTCCTATTTATCTTTACCAACGTGTAAGATCGCTAAAAACGCTTCTTGCGGCACTTCCACGTTACCTAAAGACTTCATTCGTTTTTTACCCTCTTTTTGTTTCTGTAAGAGTTTTTTCTTACGACTCACGTCCCCACCATAACATTTTGCTAATACGTTTTTACGCAATTGTTTTACGGTTGAACGCGCAATAATGTGGTTACCTATTGCTGCTTGGATCGCGATATCAAATTGTTGACGTGGAATAAGCTCACGCATTTTTTCAACTAACTCACGACCACGATAAGGCGCATTATCTTTATGAACAATTAACGCTAACGCATCAACACGATCACCATTGATCATAATATCCACTCGCACCATGTCCGCCGCTTGGAAACGTTTGAAACCATAATCCAAAGACGCATAACCACGCGATGTTGATTTCAAGCGGTCAAAGAAATCCAATACCACTTCGCCCATTGGGATTTCATAAGTTAACGCAATTTGGTTACCGTGATACACCATATTGGTCTGTACGCCACGTTTTTCCACACAAAGGGTAATTACGTTACCTAAGAATTCCTGTGGTACCAACATATTACATTCCGCAATAGGCTCGCGGATTTCTGAAATATTATTCAATGGCGGTAATTTCGCTGGACTGTCCACATAAACCACTTCACCACTCGTCATTTCAACTTCATAAATTACAGTTGGCGCTGTGGTAATCAAATCAAGATCATATTCACGCTCTAAACGCTCTTGAATGATCTCCATGTGTAAAAGCCCTAAGAAACCACAACGGAAACCAAAACCTAAAGCGGTTGAATTCTCTGGTTCATAGAACAGCGATGCATCGTTTAGGCTTAATTTACCTAATGCATCACGGAAAGCCTCATAATCATCAGAACTAACCGGGAATAAACCCGCATAAACCTGTGGTTTTACTTTCTTAAAGCCTGGCAATACATGGCTTGCAGGATTGTGTTGGTGCGTTAAGGTATCCCCTACTGGTGCCCCTAAAATATCTTTAATCGCACAAACAACCCAACCTACTTCGCCGGTATTTAATACGGTCGTATCCACTTGTTTTGGCGTAAAAATCCCTAAACGATCAACGTTGTAAGCCTGTCCGGTAGACATTACTTTGATTTTATCGCCTTTACGCAATACGCCATTTTTAATACGAACTAATGACACCACGCCTAAATAGTTATCGAACCAAGAGTCAATAATCAAGGCTTGTAACGGTGCATCAGGATCACCTTCTGGCGCGGGAATTTTCGCAACAATTTCTTCTAATACATCTTCGATACCCACTCCGGTTTTAGCTGAACAACGCACCGCTTCCATCGCATCAATACCGACGATGTCTTCAATTTCTTCTGCAACACGTTCAGGATCTGCGGCCGGTAAGTCGATTTTATTCAAAATCGGTACCACTTCTAAATCCATTTCAATGGCGGTATAGCAGTTTGCCAAGGTTTGGGCTTCTACGCCTTGTCCCGCATCCACAACTAACAATGCCCCTTCACAAGCCGCAAGAGAACGCGACACTTCATAAGAGAAGTCCACGTGTCCTGGTGTATCGATAAAGTTTAATTGGTAAGTTTCACCATCTTTCGCTTGATAATTTAAGGTTACACTTTGCGCTTTAATGGTAATACCGCGCTCACGCTCAAGATCCATGGAATCCAACACTTGCGCTTCCATTTCACGATCCGAAAGGCCTCCACAGGTCTGAATTAATCGGTCAGAAAGGGTCGATTTACCGTGGTCAATATGGGCAATAATAGAAAAGTTGCGAATATTCTTCATAAATAGATTAGTTTTCTCAAAAATCATTAAATTTAACTGGCGGATTGTACCTGAAAAGCGCGGAAATCGCTAGGGATGAAAGGGAAAAGTGCGGTCAAATTTTCAAACCTTTTAGATAAAACAAAACCCCGAATTACTTCGGGGTTTCTTTTTTCATTCAAACTGAAATTATAGACTTTCAGTGAAAGTACGAGTAATAACGTCGCGTTGTTGTTCTGGCGTTAAAGAGTTGAAACGTACTGCGTAACCAGAAACACGGATAGTTAATTGTGGGTATTTATCCGGGTTGTTTACTGCATCTTCTAACGTTTCACGACGTAATACGTTCACGTTTAAGTGTTGACCACCTTCAACTTTAACAGTTGGTGCTACGTTTACCGGTAATTCACGGTATTCGATTTGGCCTAATTCACTTACTGCGACTACTTGGTCTTCAGCGAATTCAGCTTTTGCACATAAACAACGAGCTTCATTTTTTTCGCTGTCTAATAACCAGAATGAGTTTAAAAGATTGTCATTTGCTGCTTGAGTAATTTGAATACCTTTGATCATAAAGTGCCTCCTAATTTGGCGGTTGTATATTTATTAAACTGTGCAAATTTTATCAAACTATTTGAAGAATTCAATTAATTTTGACCTAAAACAGATTCTTTTCTCCGACTAATTTTAGAAAATTGATCTAGATTAAGGTTTTAGATGTAAAAAGATCTCACAATATCTTAAAATTTAACAAGAAATTAACATTGTTCTTAGTAAAGCCTTTCTAAGCAATTTCATTTATAATGTGCTCAAGCTTATCCAATAAGGAAATACAGAATGAAAACCTGGACAGATGTTATCGGTCAAGAGAAAGAAAAACCTTACTTTAAACACATTCTACAACAAGTCCATCAAGAGCGACTCGCGGGGAAAACCATTTACCCACCGCAAGACGAAGTGTTTAATGCCTTTAAATATACGGCATTTGATGAGGTGAAAGTCGTCATTTTAGGACAGGATCCCTATCATGGCCCAAATCAAGCGCACGGTTTAGCTTTTTCGGTTAAACCTGAGGTTGCAATTCCCCCTTCTCTACTGAATATGTATAAAGAATTGGCTAACGACATTCCTGGTTTTCACATGCCAAATCATGGTTACTTGGTGAAATGGGCGGAGCAAGGTGTGCTGCTGCTTAACACTGTGCTGACCGTAGAACGTGGCATGGCTCATTCACACGCTAAATTTGGTTGGGAAGTTTTTACAGATCAAGTGATTGCAGCACTTAATGAACATCGTGAAAAAGTCGTATTTTTACTTTGGGGAAGTCATGCGCAGAAAAAAGGGCAATTTATTAATCGCAATCGTCATTACGTTTTAACTGCCCCACATCCTTCTCCCCTTTCTGCACATCGTGGTTTTTTAGGATGTCATCATTTTTCTAAAACTAACGAATATTTAAAACAAAATGGTTTAAGTGAAATTGATTGGCAAATTTAAGATTGCGACTCAACATCAAGCGGGAGATTCTTTTCCCGCTTTTCTTCTTTTTTCTGCTCTCGTCTTTTTTTGAAAAAATCACTCAATTTCTGACCGCACTTTTCTACGAGCACGCCAGACGTAATTTCTAACGTATGATTCATTTTATAATCATCAAAGAAATGAAAGCGAGAACCTACAGCTCCAGTTTTATAATCTGATGCACCGAAGACTAATCGTTTAATCCGGCTATGTAAAATCGCACCCGCACACATAGTACAAGGCTCAAGGGTGACATAGAGTGTAGTATTGAGCAGACGATAATTTTGAATATTTTGTGCAGCGTTACGCAATGCAACAATTTCAGCGTGAGCGGTCGGATCATGTTCAATGATAGATAAATTCCAGCCTTCACCGAGAATATTTCCTTCATCATCCACCAACACTGCCCCGACAGGAATCTCACCGAGTGCTTCTGCACGATCGGCAAGCATCAGGGCGTGTTGCATAAATTTCTCGTCTAAATCTGACCGCACGTTGAATGCCTAAACTGAGAAAGGATATTTGATTGGTTCGTGAGATTGATAACCCACCACCTTGAAATCATCCATGGTCACCCAAGTCTCAAGATCTTCAAGGGTTTTAATATCAGGATTAATTTCTAATTTAGGCGAAGGGAATGGCTCACGTTTTAGTTGCACATCACGCATTAACTCTAGTTGGTCTTCATAAATATGCGCATTTACAATTTTATGATATGCCTTACCCGGTTTATTACCAGTAATTTGCGCCATTAATGCAAGGAAAGTAAAAACTTGAATTTGATTGAAGTTTAAACCAAGTGGCACATCACAAGAACGCTGATAGCTCGTTAAGTGCAATGTATCGCCTACTAAAGAGAAAGTATGTGTGTGCATACAAGGGCGCAAACAGCCAAGATCAAATTCACCCGGATTAAAGAAAGTCAGGATTTCACCACGATCATCAATGCCTCGACTTAAATTGTTCACAATTTTACGAAGTTGGTCGATGGTTTCGCCATTCGGTTTACGCCATGCTCGGCCTTGCACACCATAAACGCGGCCCATATCATCGGTGCCTTTACGATGTGGATTGGCAAGCCAAGCGGCATTTTCATTGGCATTAGCATCCCATGTTTTGGTGCCAAGCTTACGGAAGTCCGCGGCATTATCGTAACCACGGATATAACCTAAAAACTCCGCAATCGCCGCTTTCCAATAGCTTTTTCGCGTGGTAATTAAGGGGAATTGATTATTCGCAACATCATATTCTAAATCCGCATTAATCACAGTAAGGCAACGCTTGCCAGTACGCTCATTAGCAACCCACTCACCTTCATTTACAATGCGTCGACAAAGGTCTAAATATTGTTTCATAAAAAACTCCTTACTGATGAACCGCACTTTTTGCGCGATTGTATGCCCATGCCATAATTAATCCACCGCCAATAATCATCGGTAAGCAAAGGGCTTGACCACGTGTCATGATGCCTAAGAAAGATTCCACTTCGGGCTCACGAACATATTCAACGATAAAACGGAAAATCCCGTAACCAACAAGGAATAATCCTGCTACAGAACCTGCAGGGCGAGGCTTTTTAATAAAGACATTCAGAATAATAAACAACACGAAACCTTCTAAGAACGCCTCATAAAGCTGTGAAGGATGGCGTGGTAATAACAAAGGATCATTTGGAAAAATCATGGCCCAAGGAACATTGGTTTCTCGTCCCCAAAGTTCTAAATTGATGAAGTTACCAATTCGCCCCATCCCTAAACCAAATGGAATCAAAGGCGCCATAAAATCTGCTGTCCGCCAGAAGCTTCTTTTTTGAGAATAAGAGGTCCAAATCATTGAAATAATCACCCCAATTAATCCACCATGGAATGACATTCCCCCTTCCCAAACACGGAATAAATACAGTGGATCTTGTATAAAATGACCAAAGTTATAGAAGAAAACATCCCCAATACGTCCCCCTAAAAATACCCCCATAAAAGCATTAAAAAGTAACGTATCAACTTGATCGACGGTCCAACCACTATTTGGCTTATTAGCACGGCGAACGGCTAACCAACGAGCAAAGATAAAGCCTAATAGATACATTAAGCCATACCAACGCAGCCCTATATTGCTATTACCAAAAGTAAAAATAGTCGGATCAAAATGCGGAAGCATCAAAAATTCTGAATTCATAACATTCCTTATTTAATAAACATATCAACTGCGATCGCAACTAATAGCAAGGCAAAGCCTTTTTTCAAGGTTGGCACAGGGAGTTTGGAGGTGGCTGTTGCCCCTAGTTTAGAAGTGAAGAATGAAGTGCCCGTAATACCAAGCACGGCAGGCAAATAAACATAACCTAGGGAATAATCTGGCATGGAAGGATTACCCCAACCACTCACCATAAAGCTCAGCATGCCTGATAAACCAAGAAGTGCCCCACAGAATGCAGAAGAACCGATGGCTTTTTTCATATCAATCCCGCGGGAATTTAAAAATGGCACGATAAAACCGCCACCGCCAACGCCTGCTGCACTTGATGCCATCCCAATTAAAATACCACCGATAACAGATGCTTGTGTTGTTAAAGGTTTGGTTTTCCCTGTGTTTTTCTTAATAGAAATCACCATTTTTGCCGCTAAATATACGACTAAACAGGCAAAGATTTTGGCTGATACATCACGATCAAGTTTGCCAATAAACAAACCAGAGATAAAGACCGAGATCATCACCATCGGTGCCAATACTTTCACGGCACGCCAGACTATATTACCTAGTTTATGATGACGCTGTGCAGAAGAAAATCCAGTAATCACAATGGTTGCAAATGAAGTCCCTAATGCGGTGGACATCAGCAAGGGTTCAGGTACGCCTACCATCGGCAATAAATAAACCAAGGTTGGGACGATAATTAACCCACCACCAATGCCAAATAATCCGGCAAGAAAACCAACAACAGACCCGACAAGTAAACAAAGTAGAATAAAAGTGAGCATTATTGCCCCCTTGATTTATAAAATGAACGTTTTTGATATTTAGAAGAACTATTTTTACGCGGTGCATGATAAGGCTTATTTGTCTCATGCTCTTGCGAATTTTCAAGCAATGTTTTTTCGTTGCCAAACATCACTTGGGCAAACTCTTTCATCGCTTTGCGATAAACATCTTTCTTAAAGGACACAACCTGACGTACGGGATACCAAAAACTTACCCAACGCCATCCATCAAATTCCGGTGATTTTGTTGTGTTCATATTAATATTTTTTTCATCCCCCACTAATTGCAACAAAAACCAACGTTGTTTTTGCCCAATACACACGGGTTTGCTGTCATAACGCAGCAATCTTTTCGGCAGCTTATAACGCAACCAATGTTTAGACGCGTAAAGCACCTTCACATCTTTGGGTTGCAAGCCAACCTCTTCATATAATTCACGATACATGGCTTGTTCGGCACTTTCATTATCGTTAATTCCACCTTGCGGGAATTGCCACGAATTCTGCCCGTATCGTTTAGCCCAAAGCACCTGCCCTTTGCGATTACAAATGACAATGCCTACATTTGGACGGTAGCCATCAAAATCGATCACTATCGTTCACCTTAAATTTTGTACAAAAATAATTTGCAGATTGTTTCATAAATTCGCTTTTTTATCAACCGAATGGGCATATTTAGCCTATTGTGGATAACTCTGTGGGTAACACTTGGATAGTCTAAATTTAACTGTGTATAAAAATTAAAAACCGCTTTTCACACTTCACTTTTTTCATTTTTGCATAACCTTTAATCAAAAATTTTCCAAAAAAAATGACCGCACTTTTTCTCATCAAAGTGTGGTCAAAAATTCAGCTATTTTTTAGTTTAAACATTTCTGGCTTGGTGAAGAAATAACAGCGGTGAGTTATTCAATATTTCTGTGGATAAAATTGTGATTGAGCAAATGGTGACTGTTGCATAACTCTTCTTAGCAATTTACCATCGATTTTTGAGAAGAAGTTTTATCTTTAATTTCATAAAGATAACGCTTATTCACAGACACCATATTATTCACATTCAAGTAAAAATTTTAGTGGTTATTTTTCATCCAAACATTTTTTGACTAACGCTAAATAGCGTTCCCATTCAAAATATTGACCTGGATCGATCTTACGACCAGGTGAAATATCGCAATGCCCAACGATACGATCGAGCGTTATTTTCGGGTAAGCTTGCATGATATCTCGTGTTAATGCAGCAAGCACTTGGTATTGCTCCGCTGTAAAAGGTTGTTCATTACTGCCCTCTAGCTCAATCCCAATCGCAAAATCATTACATTTATCACGTCCTTCAAAGCAAGAAAGCCCCGCATGCCATGCTCTATCATTGAAACTAACATACTGTGTCACCTTGCCATCCCGTTCAATTAAACAATGGGCAGACACGCGAAATTGATAAATTTCCTCAAAATAGGGATGGATGGTTGGATCGAGTTTACCTTGGAAAAAGTCATCTACATATCCCCCACCAAATTGTTCTGGTGGCAAACTGATGTAATGAATGACGAGTAATGAAATATCCGTTACATCAGGACGTTCATCAAAATGTGGTGAAATCACTTTTCTTGCCTGGCTTAACCAGCCATTTTTTATCTTATTCATCTGTTTTTCTGCGATTAAATTTCATTTTTGCGATCGAGATCGCAAAAGAAGTGCAGTCAGTTTTACTTTCATTTTTCCCTTTTACACAATGTTGCAGCCAATCCTAGCATTTTTTTATTCAACCAAAAGGAAATTTAATTTAATGAAACTGACTTTTTCTAAACCTTTACATAAAGGTTTTACGTTAATTGAATTGATGATCGTGATTGCGATTATTGCTATTCTCGCGACGATCGCCATTCCGTCTTATCAAAATTATACCAAAAAAGCGGCTATCTCCGAATTGTTGCAAGCATCTACACCTTATAAATCTGATGTGGAGTTATGTGTCTATAGCACCAATGCCCCGACAAACTGTTCAGGTGGTTCAAATGGCATTGCAGCAGACATCACTACTGCAAAAGGCTATGTCAAATCCATTACCACAAAATCAGGTGTGATTACGGTGACAGGAAATGGTGCATTGGATGGGATCAGTTATTCTTTAACGGCGACAGGCTCAACCTCATCAGGTGTCACCTGGACAACTGCTTGCCCAAGCAATGCAGATTTATTCCCTGCGGGTTTCTGCTCTTCAGCTAAATAGCGAAACATGGCTTATCAAGCAATCGCAAAAAATGGCGAGATTTATCATATCTCGCCACAATATTGGCAACAAAACCAACAGCAACAAGCATTGCTGTTGCGTTACTTTGCGCTCCCTCTTAAAGAAGATGAACACCATTTATGGCTTGCAGTGGATTCACTCAATAATCTTGCAGCTTGTGAAACCTTTGCTTTTTTAAGTGGAAAATTAGTCGAACCGATTTTATTTGAAACGGCCGAACTCAAACAACTTTTACAATCCCTTGCGCCTAAAGCCAATCAAATCGAAGAGCAAACGACGTTTTATCATCATTCAGAAGACGAAAGCACTGCCAATTTATCTAATGATGATGAGCCCGTTATTCAATTATTAAATGGTATTTTTGAAACAGCCCTGCAAAAAAATGCCTCAGACATTCATTTAGAAACTCAGCCAAGTGGGCTATTAATTCGTTTACGTATTGATGGTGTGCTCCAACCGCAACCGATTATTAGTAAAGCGCTCGCCAATCGTGTAATTTCTCGCCTCAAACTCTTAGCCAAACTGGATATTAGTGAAACTCGATTACCACAAGATGGCCGCTTTCAATTCAAAACCACATTTTCCGATATTTTAGATTTCCGCCTTTCTACCTTGCCTACGCATTGGGGAGAAAAAGCAGTATTACGATTACAACAAAATAAACCTGTCCAACTAAGTTTTGCTGAGTTGGGTATGACACAAAACCAACAAAGTCAATTTCAACATGCGCTCAGCCAACCGCAAGGTTTAATCCTAGTGACAGGCCCAACGGGAAGTGGAAAAAGTATCTCGCTTTATACCGCACTTCAATGGCTCAACACACCAGATAAACACATTATGACGGCAGAAGATCCCGTTGAAATTGAATTAGAAGGCATCATTCAAACTCAAGTAAATCCGCAAATCGGTTTAGATTTTAGCCGATTACTTCGTACATTTTTACGACAAGATCCCGACATTATTATGCTTGGTGAAATTCGAGATGAAGAAAGTGCATTAATGGCATTAAGAGCCGCTCAAACCGGCCATTTAGTGCTTTCTACCTTACATACCAACGATGCCATCTCAGCTATTTCACGCTTACAACAACTAGGTATTCAATCTCACGAAATTGAAAACAGTCTCTTATTAGTTATCGCACAACGATTGGTACGCAAACGTTGCTTAAAGTGCGGTCAACATTTCGGTAATTCTTGTGATTGCCATCAGGGGTATCAAGGCCGTATTGGGGTATATCAATTTTTACAATGCGAAAACAACCGTTACCAAACTGATTTCGATTCACTTTATCAAAGCGCGTTAGAAAAAGTGAAAGATCACATCACTGATCTCGCCGAAATTCAACGCGTGTTAGGTAAAAAATAGGTATCACTATGGCAAAGCAAAAACTCTTTTATTTTCAAGCCTATGATCAGCGACAACAATGGCAAAAAGGCAGTCTGGTTGCCCAATCTAAACAAGCTGCACAATTCCAGTTAATCGCAAAAGGTTTTAGCCACATTCGCTTGCAACAAGATTGGCAACTGAATCAGAAACCTAAAAATGCTGAGATCAGTGCTTTATTAAATCAGCTAGCTACACTACTCAGCTCTGCCATTCCATTAAAAAATGCATTGCACATTTTGCAAGATAACTGCACGCAATTGGGATTGCATCAGTGGCTTGGCGCCTTAATTGAGTTAATTGAAAGTGGTCTTCCGTTTTCACAAAGCTTAGAAATACAAGGAAAGTATTTAAATTTTCAAGAAATTCAGCTCATTCAGGTGGGAGAAATGACAGGAAAACTGGCAGAGGTATGCACTAAAATTGCCGAACGTCGGACACAATCATTAACGCTTCAACGCAAATTGCAAAAAATTATGCTTTATCCAGCCATGGTATTAGGTATTTCGCTGTCACTTACGTTGATTTTACTACTTTTCGTTGTACCACAATTTGCTGAAATGTATGGCGAAAACTCAGCTGAGCTGCCTACATTGACTGCTGTGTTATTAGCCATGTCTCAATTCCTACAACTTCATTTTATCGCGTTGATGATTGTCTGTATTTTCGCTATTTTTATGCTGAAGATGGCATTAAAACATTCTCTTTGGCTAAATCAAAAAAAGAATGCGCTGGTTAATCGTATGCCGATTTGGGGCAATATCATTTGCCTTTCTCGTTTAATTAGTTTTAGCCATAACCTGCAATTAATGCTTCAATCCGGTGTGGCATTAACGCCGGCCTTAAATAGCTTCCTCCCCAAACAACAAACCTGGCAAATACAACGTACCTTAAAAGGTGATATTCTGCTACAACAAGAAGTGCGGTCAATTTTACAGTGGGTTTCTCAAGGTTATCCATTTTCAGAAAGCGTCAGTAGTCATCTTTTTCCAATGGAAGCACAACAAATGCTACAGATTGGAGAGAAAAGTGGAAAACTTGCGTTGATGTTGCGTCATATTGCTGATAACTATCAAGAAAAACTCAATCATCAAATTGATTTACTTTCCCAACTTTTAGAGCCTTTAATGATGCTCATCATTGGTAGTTTAATAGGTATCATAATGATGGGCATGTATCTGCCAATTTTTAATATGGGTTCGGTAATCCAGTGATAACATTAGCCTTTTTCTTATTGGGTGGTTTAGCGGGCATCCTTGCTTGGCTTTATATTGATCGTTTTATCCCCAATCTCCAACAAGAAATTTATCAGAATTATATCGAACTTTATCCTGAAAATAGGCACCTGTTTCACAGCGAAAAAGCAGCCATTCAATCTCAAAAGTGCGGTCATATTTTCCTTTATTTTTTAGGGTTTGGACTCTGTTTTGCTGTACTCTGTTATTTTCTTCAGGATGAATTATTTACTTTATGGCTCACAATTACGCTTAGCTTACTTTTTGTTATCAGTTGGCTAGACTGGCATTATCAACTGATTTCACCTACACCTTGCCTACTTTTATTTTTTCTAGGTTTATTTGGTTCGCAGCAAGAATTTTCCGTTCTAACCCTTTCTCAAAGTTTAGAAAGTGCGGTTAGTTTTTTCGGTGTTTTTTATATCATCTATCATTTGTCTAAATGGTTTTATAAGAAGGAAGCGTTAGGCCGTGGCGATTATTGGCTCGCTTTAGGAATCGGCGCTTATCTCACCATCGCACACTTACCACTTTTCTTATTCATTGCCTGTCTATTAGGCATCATAGGTTATTGGATTTCTCGTCAGCCCGTTTTACCTTTCGCGCCCTTTCTTTGCTTATCGTTAATCATCACCAGTGCAATCAACCTATAAATGTAATATATTGGCAACATTGAAAAATATTATGTTTAAGAAGTGGATGTAAAACATCCTCCTCTTAAATCAAGTAGCAAGGAATATCATGACTTATATTGTAGGACTCACTGGCGGCATCGGTAGTGGAAAAAGCACGATTGCAAATCTCTTTGTTGAACTTGGTGTACCCATTGTTGATGCGGATATTGTGGCAAGAGAAGTGGTTGAAAAAGGCTCATCGCTGCTGGCTCAAATTGCTGAGCACTTTGGAAAATCGATTCTGACTGAAGAGGGAGAATTAAATCGAGCTGAGCTACGAAAAAAAGTATTTGCAGACGAAAATGAGAAAAACTGGCTCAATCATTTATTACATCCCGCTATTCGCGAAAGAATGTTAGCGCAGTTAAATGCTCAGACCGCTCCTTATACCTTGTTTGTCGTTCCACTGCTTATTGAAAACAAGCTCACCACACTTTGCGATCGCGTGCTTGTTATCGATGTTAAACCTAAAACTCAGATAGCTCGTGCATCATCGAGAGATCATAATAATATTCAGCAAATTCAAGCTATTATGAATGCACAAGTCAGCCGAGAAGAAAGATTAAAATGGGCAGATGATATCATTTCAAATGATGCAAAATTGCCAGAAAACTTACCGCACTTAAAACAAAAAGTGCTAGAATTGCACCAATTTTATTTAAGTGAATCGAGAAAGAAAAATGTCTGATGAAATTTTTGAAGTCCCCTGCCCAACATGTCAAAAGCCAGTGCCTTGGACACAGGAAAGTCAATTTCGCCCTTTTTGCAGCAAACGTTGCCAACTCATTGATTTAGGTGAATGGGCTGCAGAAGAAAAAGCCATTCCAAGTGATACTGCTGATTTTGCCATGGATCCCAATCTCAGTGATGAATGGAGTATCAAATGAGTCTTCAGCATCAAGATAATGGTAAACAGGGTGAGTTTTTCTTACTCGATGAGCAAGGAAAGAAAATCGCTAAACTCACCTATTTTTATGAAACACCCGATACCATTAATGCTAATCACACGTTTGTTGATGAGTCTCTTCGAGGACAAGGTGTGGCAGACAAACTCTATCAAGCCTTAATTCATTTTATCCAGGCTAAAAAGCTGACATTGCACCCAACTTGTAGCTATATTGCAAGAAAATGGGAACGAACCCAATCTGCACAATCTAAAGCTTAAGCCTATTAATAAGCGTGTCATTTTTAAGGATATTTTTCCGACTTCGTGCTATCCTTAGCCCTATTTATTTCTGAGAACCATTATTTATCATGCAAGAAAATTATTTAAGCCAGCAGCGATTTGCTGATCTTCCATTACATCCTATCGTACAAAAAGCCCTACAAGACAAGGGGTTTGAATACTGTACCCCGATTCAAGCGTTATCATTACCTATTACCTTGCAAGGAAAAGATGTTGCTGGCCAAGCACAAACCGGCACAGGTAAAACGATGGCATTTTTAACGGCAACATTTCATCACTTATTAACACATCAACCTAATTTTGCCACCAATCAACCCCGTGCATTAATTCTTGCACCAACCCGTGAACTGGCCGTGCAAATTAATCATGATGCTGAGTTATTAGCAAGAACAAGTGGGTTACGAACCGCACTTGCTTATGGTGGGGATGGCTATGATAAACAGCTCAAAGCTATCGAGGCCGGTGTGGATATTTTAATTGGTACCACTGGTCGTGTGATTGACTACGTGAAACAAGGGATTATCCGTTTAGATGATATCCAAGTCGTAGTATTGGACGAAGCGGATCGTATGTTCGATTTAGGTTTCATTCGTGATATTCGTTATTTATTACGTAAATGCCCTTCTCCGCAAGAACGTCTCACCATGCTCTTTTCTGCAACGCTCTCTTACAAAGTGCGCGAACTTGCCTTTGAAGATATGAATTCCCCAGAATACATTGAAATTGAACCAGAACAAAAAACGGGACATCGAATTAAAGAGGAACTCTTCTATCCGTCAAATGAAGACAAAATTCCTCTCTTACTCACGTTAATGGAAGAGGAATGGCCCGAGCGTTGTATTGTCTTTGCAAATACTAAACATAAATGTGAAGAAATTTGGGGTTATTTAGCGGCTGATGGCCATCGTGTGGGATTGCTCACGGGGGATGTAGCACAGAAAAAACGTCTTTCATTGCTCAAACAATTTACTGATGGTGAGCTCGATATTCTCGTGGCAACTGATGTTGCAGCGCGTGGGCTACATATTTCAGACGTGACTCATGTCTTTAACTTTGATTTACCCGATGATCGAGAAGATTACGTTCATCGTATTGGCCGTACTGGTCGAGCAGGGGAAAGTGGTGTGTCTATTAGCTTTGCTTGTGAAGAATATGCGATGAATTTACCGGCTATTGAAGAATACATTGGTCATTCTATTCCGGTCAGCCAATATGACCCGAATTCATTGATTAGTGATATTCCAAAACCTTATCGTTTAAAACGCAATCCTACGCCTCAAACAAGAAATACTACGACGAGAAAAACAAACTACCGTCGTAAAAACTAAAAAGAAAAGCTGATGAATCTCTTCATCAGCTTTTTTATGATTAATGCAATCCGACTCTTCGACGTGCAGTACGCATCAATAAGAAAACCCATGGCCATAACACACCTGATGCGATGGCACCAAAGATTTCCTGCCAGTTAAAAAATGCCCCATGCAAAGAGAATTCAACCAAGAAAATAGCCACTCGAATCGCAAAAACAAAAAGAAGTACCAATAAACTTTGGAACCAAAGAGAAAGGTTGCGCAAAATTAAGTAATATTTGGAAACAAAATAGAAGGCGACAGAAAGCACCAGTGCATGAACCCCAAGAATAGAGCCTAGCACGATATCCCATAAAACCCCGAGTAAAAATGCCCAACCAATGCTTACTCTATCAGGTAACGCAAGCGTCCAGTAAAGCAAAACTAAAACCAACCAAGATGGTTTAAAAGCTTGAAAGCCTGCAGGCCATGGGGCTAACTCCATAATTAATGCCACAACAAAGAAGCATAAAATGGTCGCCCATTGAAAAATAAAACGCCCTTGCATTAGTCTTCTTCCCTATGTTGTTGCTGATCTGGAGAAATGGGTTCCTCTTGTTGAGGCATTGTGGTCGGAATGTCAGGATCCACAATTTCTTTTCCTGTATGCGGCTGTGCGCCATCCTCTTGATCATCTGTAATTTTGGTTTTGCTCACTGAATGAGTTGCTTCATTAGCTTGACTTTCTAAACGTTGCTGAACAAGACGACGTACTTCTTCTGGAGACATGGATTTGACTTTCGACATATCAAGATTGCTCGGCCAAAGTAAAAGCAAATAACGTAAACGATCTAACTCAGCCAAAGGTTTCGCTTTCACTGTTGCAAAGTAATTTGAGCCATCACGAGAGACACTTTGTACGACTGCCACAGGATAGCCTTCCACAAAACGGCCTCCCAAACCTGAAGTCACCAATAAATCGCCTTTTTCAATATCCACAGAACGAGGCACATTATCTAAAGTAAGTTCATCAGAGTGTCCTGTACCGCTCGCGATCACGCGTACATCATTACGTAAAACTTGCACTGGTATAGAATGGGTTACATCCGTTAAAAGCAAGACTCGGCTGGTGTTCTCCCCCACAGATATAATCTGACCAATCATTCCTTTTTCATCAATCACAGGCTGCCCAACATAAGCGCCATCTCGTTCACCTTGATTGATCACCACTTGCTGACGATAGACATCAGTTTCTGCTGTAAGCACTTCTGCGATTTTTTTATATTCATCGGTGCGTAAAGGCGAATTAAGCAGTAAACGAAGACGTTGGTTTTCTACCTTGAGTTGGTCCAATAATAAAAGATCGGCATTTTTCTCACGCAACTGCTCACGCAATACTTTATTTTCAATAAGCAGTTTATTGGTATCTACCAAGTTACTTGATACACCATCTAGAACCGTTCTTGGCCCATTCGCAAGGTAATACAAGCCACCCACCGCAGTCTCCATGACACTACGCGCCTTCGTCATTGATGAGGTTTGCCCATCAACTAAAATGAGTGTCATCGAAGCAATCGCCGCTAATGCGAGTCGAATACCTAATGGTGGTGCTTTACCAAAAATGGGTTTCATTCACTGTCCTAGGGTTGAAAGGAAAAGTGCGGTCAAAAAATCAGACGAATTAAAAACGCCGATTTTTCTGACCGCACTTTTAGAAATTAAATTTCGTCGCTGAAAATATCGCCGCCGTGCATATCAATCATTTCGATTGCTTCACCGCCACCACGAGCTACGCAAGTTAATGGTTCTTCTGCAATGATTGCCGGTACGCCACATTCTTTTGATAACAATACATCAATGTTGCGTAATAAAGCACCACCACCCGTTAACACCATACCACGCTCAAAAATATCTGCGGCGTGTTCTGGTTGGCATTCTTCAAGCGCCGTACGCACTGCTGCAACGATACCATTTAATGGTTGTTGAAGGGCTTCTTGTACATCACGAGAGGTTAATTTGAATGAGCGAGGCGCACCTTCAGCAAGGTTATGACCGTGCACTTCCATTTCTAAAATTTCATCGCCTTCTTGAATGTAAGCTGAACCAATTTCGTGCTTGATACGCTCTGCAGTTGGCTCACCAATAACAGAACCAAAAGTGCGACGAACATAAGAGATGATCGCTTCATCAAAACGGTCACCACCAATACGTACAGAAGATGAATACACGATACCGTTTAAAGAAATCACCGCCACTTCAGTGGTACCACCACCGATATCAATGACCATTGAACCGATCGCTGTAGAAACCGGCAAGTTTGCACCGATTGCAGCCGCCATTGGCTCTTCAATTAAATAAACTTCACGTGCACCTGCACCTAATGCTGATTCTTTGATTGCACGACGTTCAACTTGAGTTGCACCAGCCGGTACACAAACGAGTACGCGTGGGCTAGGACGCATAAAGTTACCGCTATGTACTTGTTTGATAAAGTATTGCAACATTTTTTCTGTCACAGAGAAATCAGCAATTACACCATCTTTCATCGGACGAATAGCCACGATACTTTTCGGAGTACGACCAAGCATTTGTTTTGCTTCTTTACCTACTGCCGCAATGCTTTTGTATGCCCCCATACGATCTTGACGAATTGCCACAACTGAAGGCTCATCAAGTACGATGCCTTGGCCTTTCACGTAAATTAATGTATTTGCTGTACCTAGATCGATAGAAAGATCATTTGAAAATAAACCACGAATTTTTTTGAATAACATAAGAATTCCGTCATTAGTTTGGTGAAAAATTACTCATTTCTGAGCATAGAAAAAAATTGTGCTAAATGTATCAAAAAATCGAGTTTGATAACAGGATTTTTTGCTTTGATCCTCTACACTTACCTCGCGATTTTTTCTAACAAGGTAAGTGCGGTCAATTTTAGTAGCGTTTTATGCCTGATTTCGGTCAGTGAATTGCCACTTACCGTTACCTAAAACCATCAATTGTTGCTGATGGAAAGCTTGCAAGGTTGAACGATGCCCCACACTAATAACCGTTGTATGAGGTAAACATTCTTTTAATAGACGATACATATTATCTTCTAAGCCTTCATCCATACTCGCCGTGGCTTCGTCTAGGAATGCTACTTTCGGTTTATGTAATAACAAACGAGCAAAAGCTAAGCGTTGTTGCTCACCGAGAGAAAGAATTCGTGTCCAATCTTGTTCTTGATCTAAACGATCTTGTAAATGCCCTAAAGACACTTGTTTTAATACCTCAATGATCTCATCACGATTAAAGGTCTTTTCTTCATTCGGATAAGCCAACGCAGTCAATAAGGTGCCTTGTGGTAAATAAGGTTTTTGCGATAAGAAAAGCTGATGGGTTGGACAATACACATCCCCTTCAGAATAAGCCCAAAGTCCAGCCACAGTTCTCAACAACGTGGTTTTACCCACACCTGAATTACCTTGAATTAATAGGGTTGAACCTTGTGGCAGTGTTAAATTTAAATTCTCAATTAAGGTTTTTCCAAATGGATTACTGATGCTTAAATCCTTAAAGATCACGTCAGTTTCATGTTCGTGTAAATGCGACGTAGATTGACGATTCGCCATATCAATCGCATAACTAAAGCCAGTTAAACGATCTAATGTGGCTTTGTATCCGGCAAAACCATCGTAAGAATTACGGAAGAATGAAAGATTTGAATGCAACTTACCAAATACTTGTAGCGTTTGCATCAGATCGCCGAGTTTAATTTGCTTCTCGAAATAACGTCCCACTTGAATGAGTAAAGGGAACACCACGGAAACTTGGCTTACTACTAGGTTAAAACCAGAGAATTTTAAGGTTCGATAAACAATATCCCACATGTTATTGATCACTGCGCCGAATTGTTTATAAAGTTGGCTACTCTCAACTTTCTCCCCCGCATAAAATGCCACACTTTCCGCATATTCTTTGATGCGAATTAAAGAATAACGATAGTTAGCGTTTAAGCGTTCGTTGACGAAATTCAACATAATTAACGGACGCCCTAAACGGAATGCAATCGCGGTAGTGATAATCACATAAGCAAATACCAAGAACACCATCATGCGTGGAATTTCAGTACCAAATACAATCATTGGTCCTGCTAATCCCCATAATAAGATCGTGTAAGAAATCATGGAGGTGACGGCATCAATCACCCCGGTACTTAAAGAGAGCGTGGTTCGCACATAGGATTGCACATCTTGTTGAATACGTTGATCGGGGTTATCTAAGTTAGCGGAAACATACTGCGTTTTGTAGTACGCGCGATTATTCATCCATTTATCGACCAGCTGACCATTCAACCATTCGATCCAATCAATAGAAAAACGTTGTTCTAAATAATAGCTCAGCAATGCAGCAATCACTGAGCTTGTCGCAATCACACAAAATAGCACCATTTGATCCCAAAACACAGGCTCATTAAATTCCTGCAAGGATGTGTACATATTGTTATACCACTCAGAATGCACCAAGCTAATACGCACACTGACTAATGTCATCGCCACAATTAACAAGAAAAATAGCAAAGGTTTAATACTTCGACGTGGTGAAAGATACCCGCCCGCAAATTGCCAAAATTGTTTTCCCCAATGAGTAAAACGGACCAATAAGAAAATACTAAAGCTAAACACAACTGCCGTCATCGCTAATGTTTTTGCTATCCATAAAAGCGAATTAATGGCCTCTTGAGCGTAATCCATAATCAACCTATAAAATCAAAAAAAGTGCGGTCATTTTAGGCGGTGTTTATTTTTAAGCAAGAAAAAATGTGATGGAGATAACATTTTTTGACTTTGTTACAAGCGGGTAGGAAATCAAATTGTTATAATCCAAAATAGTTAAATTTTTAATAAATTAGAGGTCGGTATGAGTGAAACTGCGATTACCATTAGTTTGCTTGCCCTCGTTGCCGTAATTGGTCTATGGATCGGGCATTTTAAAATTAAAGGTGTAGGATTAGGTATTGGTGGCGTGCTATTTGGTGGTATTTTGGTTGCCCATTTTACCACGCAATATGGCATTAAACTGGATAGCCATACGTTACATTTTGTGCAAGAGTTCGGCTTAATTCTATTTGTTTATACGATTGGTATTCAAGTAGGACCGGGCTTTTTTGCTTCCTTACGGCAATCAGGATTAACCTTAAATGGGTTAGGAATCTTAATTGTTGCACTCGGCGCGTTAGTGACGATTCTCATTTATAAGTTTGCCGATATTCCTCTTGATGTCGCACTTGGTATTTACTCGGGTGCGGTCACAAATACCCCATCTCTCGGTGCGGGTCAGCAAATTCTTTCTGAATTAGGTATGTCGCAAACGACATCTAACATGGGTATGGCCTATGCGATGGCTTATCCTTTTGGAATTTGCGGCATTTTACTTTCTATGTGGCTTATTCGCCTTTTCTTTAAAATTAAAGTGGATGAAGAAGCGGCAAATTTTGAAAAAGAAAGTGGCCACGACAAAGAGGCTCTCAAAAGCATGTCTCTAAAAGTCACCAATGCCAATCTCAACGGCATCCATTTGATTGAGATTCCAGGTTTTGATGATGAAGATGTAGTTTGTTCTCGCTTAAAACGAGGTGAATTAGTCATTGTGCCAAAAGCGGATACCGATGTTCAACTTGGTGACATTTTGCATTTAGTTGGTAATCCTGAAGGCTTGAAAAAAATGCATCTTATTATCGGGGAAGAAGTTGATGTTCCGGTCGCAAGCTTGAGTGGCGAAATTCGTTCTGAACGCGTTGTGGTTACCAATGAAAAAGTATTAGGTAAAAAAATTCGTCATCTCGGCATTCATCAAAAATACGGTGTCGTCATTTCACGTTTAAATCGTGCAGGTGTGGAATTGGTGCCAACAGCCCATACCACCCTTCAATTCGGTGACGTATTACACATGGTTGGAAAAACTGACATTCTCAACCAAGCCATTTCAGTGATCGGGAATGCGAAACAAAAACTACTACAAGTGCAAATGTTACCAGTGTTTATTGGGATTGGCTTAGGGGTATTACTAGGCTCCATTCCTTTCTATATTCCAGGTTTCCCTGTAGCATTAAAATTAGGGCTAGCAGGCGGACCATTAGTCGTCGCGTTGATCTTGGCTCGAATTGGCTCTATAGGAAAACTCTATTGGTTTATGCCGCCGAGTGCGAACTTGGCATTGCGCGAAATTGGTATTGTGCTCTTCCTTGCTGTAGTCGGTTTAAAATCTGGCGGTAGCTTTGTTGACACACTCACCAATGGTTCAGGTCTTGAATGGATGGGCTACGGTATTTTTATCACACTCGTACCATTAATGATTGTAGGTGTTATTGCGCGTTTATATGCCAAATTAAATTATCTTTCACTTTGTGGTTTATTGGCGGGGTCGATGACTGATCCGCCAGCGCTCGCTTTCGCAAACGAACTGAAAGAAGGAAGTGGTGCAGCATCCCTTTCCTACGCGACGGTTTATCCTCTCACAATGTTCCTGCGGATCATTTCACCACAATTGTTAGCGATTCTTTTATGGGTTTAATACCCTTTTAAACTTGGGGCACTATCACTGCCCCAATATTTATTGCCAAGCACTGTTACAACCATAAAACAATTCAAATAAAATCCGCCCTAAGCCTACCCCTTTCCCTCATTCAATGATAGAATTCATCGCTTTATTTAAATAGGAAAAGAAATGTCATTAGTTGAATTTGTAATTGATAAACTCGATGATTTAAAAGGCACCGAAATTGTGCATTTTGATGTAAAAGGCAAATCATCGATTACTGAAAATATGATTATTTGTACTGGTACATCTAGCCGCCAAGTGTCTGCTATGGCAGATAATCTTATTGCAGAATGTAAAAAAGCCGGTTATGAAACCTTTGGTGAAGAAGGTCGTAATACGGCTGATTGGATCGTGGTCGATCTCGGTCAAACCATCGTACACATTATGCAACGTGATGCACGTGAGATGTATCAATTAGAAAAACTTTGGGCATAAGGTGCGGTCAATTTTGACTGCCTTTTAAAAGGGAAAAGGATGAAAATCACATTAATCGCTGTGGGCACAAAAATGCCAGCTTGGGTGACAACTGGATTTGAAGAATACCAACGTCGTTTTCCTAAAGATATGCCTTTTGAACTTATTGAAATCCCCGCAGGCAAACGTGGCAAAAATGCTGACATTAAACGCATCTTAGAACAAGAAGGCAAAGCAATGTTAGCGGCTTGCGGAAAAGGCAAAGTGGTGACATTAGATATTCCTGGCAAACCTTGGACAACACCACAACTTGCTGAGCAATTAGAAGGCTGGAAAAATGATGGTCGTGATGTCTACTTACTCATTGGAGGACCTGAAGGTTTATCCCCTGAATGCAAAGCTGCGGCGGAGCAAAGCTGGTCACTTTCACCGCTCACAATGCCGCATCCATTAGTGCGTGTTGTGGTAGCAGAAAGCTTATACCGTGCCTGGTCGCTGACTACAAATCATCCTTATCACAGAGAATAACGCGTTACATTACCGATGAATTTAAAGAAATTCTTTGCAGCCCCAACCAACGAACCGATCCGCGATAAAAAAGCGGAGCGGAACCTGTTTGCGCGTCGAACATTGGTAGCATTCATCGGTATTTTAGCCCTAAGTGGTGTGCTATTTGCTAATATTTACCATCTCCAAGTGGTGAATTACGACATGTACCAAACTCGCTCAAATGGTAACCGTATTAAATTGCTTCCACTTCCTCCTACTCGCGGATTGATTTATGACCGTTACGGTGAATTACTGGCAGAAAACCTCACCTTTTTCGGTTTATATATCGTGCCGGAAAAAACGGAAAATTTAGACCGCACTTTTGAAGAATTGCGCTATATTGTGGGGCTCACAGACGAAGACATTGAGCATTTCAAAAAAGAACGTCGCCGTGGCACACGTTATACACCGATTTTACTCAAACCAAGCTTAACGGAAGAACAAATCGCCCGCTTTGCAGTAAACCAGTATAAATATCCAAGCCTTGATGTTCGTCCTTATTTCAAACGAAATTACCTATATGGCGAAGCCATGACTCACATTTTAGGTTATGTGGGACGCATTAATGACCGAGATGTTGAGCGCCTAAAAAAAGAAGAAAAATTTGCTAACTATTCCGGTTCTACGGACATGGGGAAACTGGGTATTGAACGTTATTACGAAGAACAACTCCATGGTACAACCGGTTTCGAAGAGGTTGAAATTAATAACCGTGGTAAAGTTATTCGTAAACTACGTGAACAACCAGCCACCGCGGGTAAAAGTATTCATCTGACTATCGATTTTACTCTTCAACGCTATATTATGTCGCTCCTTTCAGGTCAAAAAGGCGCTGTTGTTGTGCTTGACCCGAAAGACAACAGTGTATTAGCGATGGTTTCAACACCAAGCTATGATAATAATTTATTCGTGGATGGGATTTCCGCTAGCGATTATAAACGCTTATTAAACGACCCTGCTCGCCCACTTTATAGTCGTGCAACACAAGGGGTCTATCCACCAGCCTCTACGGTAAAACCATTTGTTGCTGTTGCTGCATTAACGGAAGGGGTGATTACGCCTCATACCACCATTTTTGACCCAGGTTACTGGATGCTTCCAAACTCGACAAAGCGTTTCCGAGATTGGAAAAAATCAGGGCACGGCTATACGGATTTAAATAAAGCCATTACGGAATCATCGGATACCTTCTTCTATCAAACCGCCTTTAATTTAGGCATTGATCGTTTCTCTATGTGGATGAAACGCTTTGGCTTTGGTATGCCGACAGGTATTGAAATTCAAGAAGAAGCTGCGGCCAATATGCCGAGTAAAGAATGGAAACAAAAACGTTATAAAAAACCTTGGGTACAAGGCGATACGATCTCTGTGGGGATTGGACAAGGTTATTGGACGGCTACACCATTACAAGTGGCAAAAGCGACCTCTATTGTGGTCAATAACGGTAAAATTCATACGCCTCATTTAATGAAATCAGTGGAAGGCTCTATCATTGAGCCCTATCAAGACCCACTTTTATATGAGGATATTACTGATCCGAAACAAGCTTATTGGGATGCCGCTAAACGCGGGATGTTTAATGTCGTGAATTCTGGTGCAGGAACAGGACGAAAAGCCTTTGTAGGCACTAATTACCATGTAGCTGGGAAATCCGGTACTGCACAGGTATTCAGCTTAAAAGAAAACCAAAAATATAATGCTGCAGGATTGAAAAAAGAATTGCATGATCATGCTTGGTTCACTGCTTATGCACCTTATGAAGATCCGAAATTAGTTGTCACCATTATTTTAGAAAATGCGGGGGGCGGCTCAAGTAATGCCGCGCCAATTGTGCGTCAAATTATGGATTTCTACCTAAATAAACGCTTGCCGCAAATTGAACGTCAACAAAATGCTGAAAAAGAAAAGATGACGGACCAAACTGAGTTAGACACACCATTGCAAGAACCCCAACCAAGTGAGAATGAATAATGGAAGAAAAAGTGCCTTTATGCTTGCGATTATGGCAACGCTTACACATTGATTTCTTATTATTTATTGGTTTAGCTGCCATTACTGCCTATGGTATGCTTGTGCTTTATAGTGCATCTGGTGCCAGTGAAGTCATGTTCCAAAACCGTATCATTCAGGTCATATTAGGTTTTGTTGTCATGATGATTATGGCACAGCTCCCCCCTAAATTTTATCAGCGCCTGGCCCCTTATTTATACTTGGTTGGCTTTATTATGCTGATTTTAGTTGATGCCTTCGGTACAACGAGTAAAGGGGCACAACGTTGGTTAGATCTTGGTTTTATTCGCTTTCAGCCGTCTGAAATTGTCAAACTCGCGGTACCATTAATGGTCGCCGTGTATTTAGGTAATCGTCCATTACCACCTAAAATGAGCGAAACCTTTATTGCTATCGCCATGATTATGGTGCCAACTTTACTTGTAGCCATTCAACCAGACTTAGGGACATCAATTCTGGTTAGTGCATCGGGCTTATTCGTGGTATTCTTAGCAGGCATGAGTTGGTGGCTTATTCTTGCTGCGGTAGTTGGCTTAGCGGCATTTATTCCAATCATGTGGATGTATTTAATGCATGACTACCAACGCATGCGTGTATTAACTTTACTTGACCCAGAGAAAGATCCGCTTGGGGCGGGTTACCACATTTTGCAATCCAAAATTGCCATCGGTTCAGGCGGTATGTCAGGCAAAGGATGGATGCAAGGAACACAATCCCAATTAGAATTTTTGCCTGAACCACACACTGATTTTATTTTTGCCGTGATGAGTGAAGAACATGGAATGGTCGGCTTTCTTATTCTGATGGCAATTTATTTGTTTATTATTATCCGTGGCTTAATAATTGCAGTGAATGCAGAAACCTCTTTCGGGCGTATTCTTGCCGGTGCCACTACGCTGATTTTCTTTGTTTATGTCTTCGTGAATATCGGTATGGTGAGCGGTATTTTGCCTGTTGTAGGGGTGCCTTTACCACTCTTTAGCTACGGCGGTACTTCATATGTAGCCATCATGGCGAGCTTTGGTTTAGTGATGTCCATTCATACTCACAAACCACGCTTTATGAAAGGGAACTAATTTCCCTTTTGGCTTTCTTATAAAGAACACCGATAATCTTGAAAGTAATAAGTATGACATTAAAAAACATCTTAAAAACGACCGCACTTTTCACCTTAACAATTGGTACAAGTATTGCCGCTTTTGCTAATACACAGAAGATGTATGGCATTCAAGGTGATTCAATGTCGATTACCACGACCGTTCAAGCACCACAAAGCTACCAAGTGGATGGTAAAACATACACGACACAAGGTGATGAAGCGAAATCCTATTCAAAAGAAGGGACAGCAAGCTATTACCACCATAAATTTAATGGTCGTAAAACAGCTAATGGTGAACGCTATAATTCGGCACTGTTCACCGCTGCCCATAAAACGTTGCCTTTAAACTCTTATGCAGTTGTCACAAACTTGCATAATAATCGCAAAGTGATCGTGCGGATTAATGATCGCGGACCATTTAGCCATAAACGCATTATTGACTTATCACATTCTGCAGCCAAAGAGTTAGGCCTTATTTCTCGTGGTACAGGACAAGTGAGAATTGAAGCACTGCATGTGGATCATAAAGGTCAAATTTCAGGTGCTGGCGTAAAAACATTAGCTAAGCATGCTAAAACACAAGAAGCCAATGATCGTTTAGTCACCGATAAAAATAACGAAAAAAAAAATCAAAACTTAGACACCACCACAAACGATGCAAAAACTGTCTTCAAGCTAAAACTTCTCGCAGTGTCGTCAAAAAATCAAGCCGAAAGCATCATAAACAGACTCGATCTAGACGGCATAAAGGCAGAAATTAACCAAAATGGACAAAACTACGAAATTCATTTTGGTCCGCTAGCTGATCAAGCTGATGTTAATCAATTAAAAACAAAATTACAAAAAACGACCAATGGACAACCAGTAATCGTTTATACTTATAAAAACTAATACGCTATTAAAGGAAAAACTATGTTAAAACAATCTGCAAAATTGAAAAAAATTGTTCTATTCTCGGGATTAATGGCAGCCTCAACATTCGCTGCAGCTGAAGATCTTCAATACGGTATTGCTGTACCAGAAGTGAATGCGCAAACCTATGTTTTAATGGATTACAATTCTGGTGCGGTGCTTGCATCACTTAATCCAGATCAACGCCAATACCCTGCTTCATTAACTAAAATGATGACTAGTTATGTGGTAGGTGCTGCATTAAAACAAGGCAAAATTCATAATGAAGATATGGTCACCATTGGCGAAAGTGCTTGGGGAAGAAACTTCCCAGATTCTTCAAAAATGTTCTTAAATTTAAATCAACAAGTATCCGTAGGTGATTTAAACAAAGGCATTATCATTGTTTCAGGTAATGATGCTTGTGTCGCAGTGGCAGAACATATTTCTGGTACCGTGGCTAACTTCGTTGATACCATGAATAAATACGTTCAACAATTTGGCTTAAAAAATACCAACTTCACTACGCCACACGGTTTAGACGATCCAAACCAATATTCAACCGCACGTGATATGGCGATTATTGGTGCGCACATTATTCGTGATTTACCGGAAGAATATAAAATCTACGCAGAAAAAGACTTCACCTTTAACAAAATCAAACAACCTAACCGTAACGGCTTACTATGGGACAAAACCATTAATGTGGACGGTATGAAAACAGGTCACACTAGCCAAGCAGGTTATAACCTTGTTGCATCGGCGACAAGTCCAAATAATATGCGTTTGATTTCTGTTGTGATGGGCGTACCAACCTATAAAGGTCGTGAAGTAGAAAGCAAAAAGCTCTTACAATGGGGTTTTGCTAACTTTGAAACATTAAAAGCCCACAAAGCCAATGAAAAAATTTCAACACAATCGGTTTACTACGGTGATAAAGGTGAAATTCAACTTGGTTTATTACAAGATGGCTTTATTACTGTGCCAAAAGGCAAACAAGCAGACTTAAAAGCACGTTACGAATTAGATAACAAATACTTACAAGCACCTTTAACAAAAGGTCAGGTTGTTGGTAAAATCGTTTATCAACTAGATGGCAAGGATGTGGCAATTGTTAATCTTCAAGCATTAGAAGACGTGCAAGAAGGTGGTTTCTTCGGTAAAGGTTGGGACTGGTTAGTGTTAACAATCAAAGGATTATTTGATTAAAGGCCTTGAAAATTAACCGCACTTCCCCATTTATATCACATCAATAAATTCGTAAGGTGTGTGAACTTAACTGATTCATGCACCTTACTCTTAAATAAGGATGCAACATGACAAACGAAAATGATTATGAAAAACTAAAAGAGTTAATGGAATTCCCCGCTGCAATGACATTTAAAGTCGCAGGTGTTAACCGTGAAGGCTTAGCGCAAGACATCGTTGCGGTGATACAAAAATATTTACCGGGTGATTATATTCCAAATGAAAAACGCAGCAGCAAAGGAACCTATAATTCTGTTTCAATTGATATCGTGGCACAAAACTTTGAGCAAGTAGAAACGCTTTACAAAGAGCTTGCTAAAGTTGAAGGTGTCAAAATGGTTATCTAAGATGAACAAAACAGATTTAATTGTCCGTCAATTAGGATTACAAGATTATCGAGAGATCTGGCACAAAATGCAGGAATTCACCGATAATCGAAATGCAGAAACAACTGATGAAATTTGGCTTGTCGAGCATCACCCTGTTTTCACACAAGGCCAAGCCGGCAAACCAGAGCACTTATTACAAAGTAGTAATATACCTGTTGTTCAATCAGATCGTGGCGGTCAAATTACTTATCATGGTCCAGGTCAGCAGGTGATGTATGTGCTCATTGATATTAAACGTCATGAACATTTAAATGTCCGTCAATTAGTGACCGCACTTGAACAATCTGTCGTGGAAACCCTCGCAGACTATGGCATCGAAGGTTATCCAAAACCCGATGCACCAGGCGTATATATTGATGGCAAAAAAATCTGTTCATTAGGCTTACGTATCCGTAAAGGGTGCTCTTTCCACGGTTTGGCATTTAATATCAATATGGATATCAATCCTTTCCATTACATTAATCCTTGTGGCTATGCAGGGCTTGAAATGTGTCAGCTTGCTGACTTTATTGGTAAAGAAAAGGCTACACTTGACAAGGTTTCCCCCAAATTAATTAAACACTTTGCCGAACTTTTGGGCTATAATGTTACAAATTTATAACATTCACTTTTATAACACATTTAAAAATGCCTGAATCAGGCATTTTTCTTTAGGAAAGAACAATGTCAACGCCTTTTAAAATGGAACGCGGTGTGAAATACCGTGATGCAGCCAAAACATCAATCATCCCTGTTAAAAACATCGATCCTAATCAAGAATTATTGAAAAAGCCGGAATGGATGAAAATCAAATTGCCGTCTAGTTCATTAAAGATCGAAACGATTAAAAACGGGATGCGTCGTCATGGCCTACATTCTGTCTGCGAAGAAGCGTCTTGTCCAAATTTACACGAGTGCTTTAACCACGGCACGGCAACTTTTATGATTTTAGGGGCGATTTGTACTCGTCGTTGCCCTTTCTGTGATGTTGCACATGGTAAACCATTACCACCCGATCCAGATGAACCACGTAAATTAGCTGAAACTATCCAAGATATGAAGTTGAAATATGTGGTAATTACCTCTGTAGACCGTGATGATTTACCTGATCGTGGTGCAGGTCATTTTGCTGAATGTGTAAAAGAAGTGCGTGCATTAAACCCTGGCATCAAAATTGAGATTTTAGTGCCTGATTTCCGTGGACGTATTACTCAAGCCTTAGAAAAATTAAAAGACAATCCACCAGATGTGTTCAACCACAACTTGGAAAATGTGCCACGTTTATATAAAGAAATTCGTCCGGGCGCTGATTATCAGTGGTCTTTAAAATTGCTTCATGATTTCAAAGAAATGTTCCCAAACATTCCAACTAAATCAGGTTTAATGGTGGGATTGGGTGAAACCAATGAGGAAATTCTTCAAGTAATGGCAGACTTACGTGCAAACGGCGTAACCATGCTTACACTGGGTCAATATCTCCAACCAAGTCGCCATCACTTACCGGTTGCGCGCTATGTGCCACCAGCCGAATTTGATGAGTTCCGTGATAAAGCTAATGCAATGGGCTTTGAACACGCGGCCTGTGGCCCATTTGTTCGTTCTTCCTACCATGCTGATTTACAAGCAAGTGGTGGATTAGTGAAGTAATCAAAAACAGCTAAAAAAATGACCGCACTTTGAATCTCAAGTGCGGTCATTTCTTATATTATCCTTTCAACTAGTCAGTTGCTGCTGGCTTCTCTTCTTCGCCCTCATCACTCTCCATCATGCTTTCTTGACGAAGATCTTCAAGGGTTCGACCATTAATTAAGTAGCCATTTTCTGTTTTTTCCACTCTAGAAACGTAATTATCACCTTCTTCCACAAATTCTCGGTGAAGTTTTCCATCATATTTCACAAAGCTACTTAAGTATTGCCAAAAGTATGAATTTTCCTTAATCGCTAAGGCTTTTTCATTTTGGTCATCAAACAACATTTTATTTAATGTCAAATTAAATGTTCCTTCAATATTATCTGGAATCATATCTGATGAATCATCTTCTGGTACTTGGGGCACAATACCACTGACTTCCAATTTAACTGGATAAGCAGTGGTTTCAGGATAAGTATTTAAATTGAAATTTAACGTTGCATTATCAACGATTAAATCGAGCTCTTTCCATGAGTTTTTAATGTATTTCTCAAATGTGGCTGACGTTAAATGCGTGTTACACAATGCACCATAAAAAGGTGCTGAGCAAAATCTTGCTGATAAATGCGCTTTGCTATGATTAATTTTAAATGGTGCATCAACCGCTAATTTTTCAAATTGGAACCCTGCACTTGGGTAACTAGCTTTATTCGCAGACAATGTGATATGTTCATTATATTGATCATTGTCTAGTGTTTCCGTCTTATCACTGGCTGATACGTCATCAAGCACTAAATCGGCCATATTAAATGATTTTAATGCGGCTTCAATATTGGTTTTACCACTAAATTCTTTTACCCATTTATCTTTGGCATTTAAGAAATCTTTATTATCTTTTGCAGGCGCTTCTTTCTCTGCAATGGTATCTAATAAAAACGGTACAAACGCCAGTTCATTTGCCACATTGTAATCATCTAACTGAATATTAACCTTACCACCTTTGGCTTCCCATTTACGTTCTTCATCAGCAGGCGTTTGCTTCACGCTTTCAACATTCAGTTTAAAATCCACATTGGCTTTAGTTAAATCCGTATTCGCCAACTTAAGTTCAAGACCTGCATTTTGTAAGTTAAAGTAAGGTTGATTATTTTTAGGCACATTAACAGAAAGCACAGATAACGAGCTATCAAAACGATCATTTTGTGTAAAAATTTTTGTTAACAAATTGACGCCATCTTTAATGCTTAATGAACCATCACTTAATTTTTTAAATTCATGATGAAAATTGATCGAACTTGGCACTCCATTTTGCTTAACTAATAAATTTAAACCACCTGCTGTTGCTTGACTTTCTTCCGTCGTGCGGCTTTTATTGGCTACGCGCAAAATATCACTGCTGAATTTTGTGCTCAGATCACGTTTATCTGCCTCGCCTGGTTTTACATCAAAATGGTAAGTCGCATTTTTAAGGTAAATATGTGTATTTTCACCATTTAACAACGCTAATTCGGCATTTTTCGCGGTTAATTCTATACTTGATAGGTCATAATGATTTGCACCGACAGGCACAAGGCGAGCTTCACCTTCAATTTGTTCTAGTTTAGTATCTTTATCGTAATTAAAACCGCTTAAGGTTGTTTTCAGCTCAACTTCTTTATTTTTTAAGAAATGAAGACCGATAGAAAGGTTTTGGGACTTATTCGCGAAATCGCGGAATTCCGTCAAAATATCAGACTGTAAATAATCCCCTACTGGCGAAAATTTACTATTAATCGTGTTTTTATCAATCGAGATATTTAATGTTTTATTTAGTTGACGAACTAATTGATCGGATAACTGTGACTCAGCCGTAATAAAGAAAGGTAACGCGGTAAGCTTGGTTGAAATCACACTCGTGTTTTTCGACTCACTATTTTTTACGCTAAAGATTAACTCACGAATAAAAAAGTTTTTCGCAGTTTGTGTCACGTTTAATGTTGCTTGATTATCCAAAGAGTAAGGGAAATTTTTTAATACCTGATCAATTTTGTGATTAGTATAAAATTGTGCGCCGATCCCAAGTGCCACTGCAATAGCCGAAATCGTCAATGTTATTGTTTTTTTCTTGCTCATAACGTCCCCAGATGCGATCTCAATTTACGATCTCAAAATCCTTTTGAAAAATTAACCGCACTTTTCTCTTCAAAGTGCGGTCAGTTTTCAATCTTTTTTAGCCTAAGATTTTATCTAATTCTTGGCTTACAGCTTCCACTTTTTGAGTACCATCTAAACGGAAATATTGCGTATTACCTGCTTTCGCTTCAGCTTGGTAATAATCAATTAATGGACTGGTTTGTTTGTGGTAAACCGCTAAACGATCTAATACAGTTTCTGGTTTATCATCGGCACGGATAATTAAATCTTCACCCGTTACATCATCTTTACCTTCCACTTTTGGTGGGTTGTAAACGATGTGGTAAGAACGGCCAGACGCTTGGTGTACACGACGGCCACTCATACGTTCAACGATCACTTCATCCGGTACATCAAACTCTAAAACGTAATCAATTTTCACGCCAGAATCTTTTAATGCATCCGCTTGTGGAATCGTACGTGGGAAACCATCTAATAAGAAACCATTTGCACAATCTGGTTGAGAAATACGATCTTTTACTAGCGCCACGGTTAATTCATCTGGCACTAATTTCCCTTCATCCATTAATGCTTTTGCTTGTTTGCCTAATTCTGTACCCGCTTTAATCGCTGCACGGAACATATCCCCTGTTGAAATTTGTGGGATGCCAAACTTGTTCATAATAAATTGTGCTTGGGTGCCTTTTCCTGCACCAGGTGCACCTAAAAGAATAATTTTCATACGAATCTCCAATAAATAATAGACCTGTTTAAAATACCGTTAAAGCCTTGTTTGGTCAAATGATTTTGCTGTTAATTTTGACCGCACTTTATTTTATTTTAAGCTTTTTCATTTCCTTTTTCATTCCATGGCGCCACCCAGAATAAACAAATCATTCCTGGGATAGCGAGGAATAAACAAATCCAGAAAAAATGATAGTAACCTACTGCTTTGACTAAGTAACCCGATAACATACCAAGCCCTTTACTCGGTAAAGCAGAAAGACTGGTAAATAAGGCTAACTGAGTGGCAGTATAAAGCGGATTGGTTTCACGAGCCATAAAAGCAACAAAGGCAGCAGTGCCCAGACCGACACCGATATATTCACCCGCAATCACGAAACCTAATTTCCAAAGTTCAGCTGCACCGATTTGGTCAAAATGCCCAAATGCCGCTAACCAAATAAATCCACCAATAGTAATCCATTGGATAAAACCAAATACCCATAATGCGCGGTTAATGCCTAGGCGTAACATAATCACGCCCCCCACGAGACCGGCAGAGATACTCGCCCAAAGTGAAGTGCTTTTTACCACCAACGCAATATGCTCTTTTTCAAAGCCCATGTCATAGACGAATTTCGTTTGTAACGTAGTGGCAAATGAATCACCAAATTTATACAAGAACAAAAAGAGTAAAAAACCGATGGCTTGGGCGACACCTTTGCGTTGGAAGAACTCTTTCAAAGGTATCCAAAACACCATATAGAAAGGTTGCTCACGATCGACCTGTGCAATCTGCGGTTCTTTTGCTAAAAAGAGCGTCATAAATATGCCCGCTAACATACAAAGTGCGGTCAATAAAAAGACGGTTTCCCATGGATAAATCGTCGCTAAATAAAGCGAGAGCCCCCCTGGAATTAAGCCTGCAACGCGATAAGCATTAATGTGGATGGTGTTCCCCAATCCTAATTCATTATCCGTTAAAATTTCACGACGATAAGCATCGAGTACAATATCTTGTGTCGCAGAGAAAAAGGCAATAAATGTGGCAATTTTAGCTACCGTACTTAACTCAGCCACGGGATCAAACTGACTAATCGCATAAAGGGAAATCAGCAAAACCACTTGAGAAATTAATAACCAACTACGACGACGCCCTAAAAAATGCGGGAAATAGCGGTCTAATAACGGTGCCCATAAAAACTTCAAACCATATGGCACCATCACCCCTGTCAATGCACCGATTAATTCAACGGAAAGTTTCTTATCTGTCAGCCACACTGGCAACATTTGCAATAACACGAAAAGTGGTAAGCCCGAACTAAATCCAGTGAAAACACAGATCAGCATTTTGCGGGTAAATATTTGACTAGAAAGGGATTGTTCTGACATAAAGTGCGGTTATTTTTGAGCGTGTTTTATCTGATTGAAATATTAAGGGCGGAATGATACTCCGCCCAACAAGAGTGAGATTAATCTCGGTATCCTTTCGGATTATTTTTTTGCCAATTCCAGGTGTCTTTCATCATTTGCTCAAGACCACGTTCTGCTGTCCAATTTAACTCTTTTGCTGCAAGACTTGGATCGGAATAGCATGTTGCAATATCGCCTGGACGACGTGCAACAAGACGATATGGAATTTTAATATTGTTCGCTTGTTCAAACGCTTTCACCATATCAAGCACAGAATAACCAGTACCTGTACCTAAGTTATAAATGTGTAACCCTGCGTCATTTTCATGGCGATTTAATGCTTTTAAGTGACCAATCGCTAAATCCACCACGTGAATATAATCACGAACACCTGTGCCATCATGAGTATCATAATCGCTACCAAATACGGAAAGTTGCGGTAATTTACCGATCGCAACTTGGCTGATGTAAGGCAATAGGTTATTTGGGATACCGTTTGGATCTTCACCAATCAAGCCGCTTGCGTGAGCGCCTACTGGATTGAAATAACGTAAGATTGTCATACTAAATTGTGGTTCAGCTTTCGCAACATCGGTCAGAATTTGTTCCACCATGTATTTAGAGGTACCGTAAGGGTTGGTTGTACCGCCCACTTTGCAATCTTCTGTAATTGGAATAATTTCCGGATCACCATAAACCGTTGCTGATGAACTAAATACAAAGTTCCACACGCCTGCTTTTTTCATTTCTTGAATGAGAACAATTGTACCTGCAACATTATTCATATAGTATTCAGCGGGTTTTTGAACACTTTCGCCCACGGCTTTTAAACCTGCAAAATGGATTACCGACTGAATGCTGTTTTCAGCAAAGATTTTTTGTAATAAAGCACGATCTAAAATATCGCCCTCATAAAATTTCACGTCTTTGCCTGTGATTTCTTTTACACGTTCTAAAGATTTTGGGGAGGAATTGCATAAATTATCCAATACCACCACTTCTTTATTTGCATTTAATAATTCCACTACGGTGTGTGAACCGATATAGCCGGCTCCACCTGTTACTAAAATCGCCATGGTTTGCTCCTTAATCAGTTTGTTCGCAGATTATAACATTGATTTCTACGATACATAAATTTATCCCCTTTTTTGACCGCACTTTGGTGTGATCGTTGTCACAGAATAAACATTTTTCTATAGGAATTTGATTTGGGTCATTGAAGCGCCTCTCGATGAGGCGAATAATAGCCTGTGAAAATCAAAAAAATAAAGGAAAACAACATGAAACCTCAAATACTTCAAAAAACCGCACTCGCATTACTCGTTGGTTGGTATGCGGCCAATGCAGCCGCTTATTCTGAACAAGGCCAAGCCGGTAATACCAAAAGCTGGGAAAGCGCTGAATACCTCAAAGACTGGGGCTTAACCTCAATGAATGCCTCTACTGCTTATGCCCTTGGTTTTAATGGTTCTGGCGTGAAGATCGGCGTGATGGATTCTGGCGTGCTATTAAACCACCCTGAATTTCAAGACGGTCGAATCCATGTTGTAAAAACAGAAGGGGCTTATAGCAAAGACGGGGTACGTTATCCCGATGCCAAATTTGGTTTTGGTGGGTTGAACAAAGAGCAACCTTTTGATAGTAACGGAAAACGTAACTTTGATAAAAACAATGATGGCAATTTTGTTAAAGGTGAGACATTTAGTATTGATGGTGGATGGCATAAAGGCATCAATGACGCCCATGGAACCCATGTGGGCGGCACTATGGCGGCTAGCCGTAACGGCGAAGGAATGCACGGGGTGGCCTTTGGGGCGAATCTGTATTCGGCGAATACTGGCGGTACCGATAATATGACTTATGGACCAAATCAGGACTATGAGTTTTTCTTGCAAGGTTATTCTCAATTAGCAGCAAATGGCGCCAAGGTTATTAATAATAGTTGGGGATCGAACCGCCGTGTCAATTCCGCTTTTGCAGGGGCGAAAGGTTATTCTACTGATTCTGCATCAAACTACCAATGGAAGGAAATTACCGAGTATGGCGTTGCGATGATGGATATTGCCAACATTACTGAAACCACGAATGAAAAAGATGTAATGTATTTAAAAGATCGTGGGGAAGCGGCCAAGGCTTATTATCAATTTGCTACCCAGAGAGAAAAAAGTTTCTTAGATGCCGCATATGAAGTGGCTAAAGAAAAAGGCTTAGTTCAGGTATTTACCGCAGGGAACCGTAGTTTGATGGCTGAATCCTTTACCCGTGCATCTTTACCTTATTTCCGTCCCGATGCTGAAAAATACTGGGTAAATGTTACTGGTCAACGGGGCGGTGACGGTTATCCAAATGATGAGACGCCAACCAACAAATGGTGGAGCAAATATTATGATTATGCAAGTGGCAGTTACGGAGCCGCATCCTCGGATATTCAGATTTATAACTACGCGGGTGATGCTAAATGGTGGACGATCGCTGCACCGGCAACGAATATTTATTCCGCGTATGTACACATTATGAATGAGGATGACTACGGGGCAGTCAATAACGACAATTACGGTAGTCCGATTTATAAATCCTCTGGTGGTACATCTATGGCAGCTCCGCATGTGAGTGGCGCTCTTGGTGTAATTTTATCCCGTTATCCTTATATGAGTGCGGATCAAGCACGCGATGTTATGCTCACCACTGCGAGACAAACCACACTTCGTAAAGGGCTTGAAGGCAAACCGTTAGAACGTTGGGAAACTGAACAAGGTGTACCAAGTAACGTTTGGGGTTGGGGTATTTTAGATCTTGGCAAAGCGATGTTTGGCCCAGGTCAATTCTTAGGAAACGTTAACATCAATCTCAATCAAAATGATGTTTGGTCAAATGATATTAGCGATAAAGCCATCAAAGCACGTCAAGTCGAAGATCAAGCTGAAGCCGCCACTTGGACAACACGCAAAGCAGAATTACAAGCATTAATGCAAAATCGTGCGGGCGCAACAGCAGAAGAAAAAGCGGAATATCAAGTAGGTTTAGCGCGTGAAGCTGCGCGTAATGAACGTGCCGCACAAGGTTATGTCGGCGCATTAACTAAAAATGGGGCGGGCACCTTAACCCTCACTGGCAATAACAGCTTCACTGGTGCAATTACTGTAAATGAAGGTCAACTTTCAGGGTTAAATCAATCCCTTGGTTCAGCACAACAAGTCATCGTAAAACAAGGTGCAACATTGGAAGTGTTACCAAAAGCGGAAATCACTAAACCAAGTGAGAATGGATTTGTCACCGAAACCTTAACCAGCACCGCGAAAACGGTCACTGCGACAGTGGAAAAAGGTGGTCGTTTCTTACTGAATAATGGTATTGCTAACGTCAATGCCACCTTTGCAGACGGTTCTATTTTAGTGCCAAATAAATTTGATGAAGAAATTCTGCCTCAATTACAACAAGATCCACAAAAAGTAGTTTCAGTACAAGGTTCTGGCTCATTTGTAGGAGCTGAAAATGCGGTAGTTGAAATACCTCGCACTTATGATTTCCTTACGGTGAAAAATGAAAGTAATGCGAATACGTTGAAAGTGACCGTTCAGAAAAAAGCCCTTGCATCTGCAGCAACCACTGAAAATGAAGCGACTATCGCCAACACCTTAGATGCAGCAACAAACAGCCCTGCTTACCAAAACCTTGTTTTGGGAACTGAAGAGAATGCTCGCCAAGCCTTTGCTCGTTTAAGCTATGATGAAGATCTCGCTGCCCAACAACACAATGTGTTAAATGGCTTATTGCTTCGTCAGCAACTTGCCCAACCAGGTGCAGTAAGAGCACAACTTAATACCGGCACACAAATTTGGACAAGTGGCACCTTCACCCACTTCAGCACGGATAGTTTAAGCAGTCATGCGTACAATCAACTTGTGGGTATTGATGCAACCATTGATACAAACAAACATTTAGGTGTATTTGTTGGTTCAACACAAAACAGCCACAAAATTGACCGCACTTCGAAAGATCGTGCCGTACATTTAGGCTTAACAGCTGAACATCGTTTCAACGTGTTAACACCAAAAATTGGCTTTATTCAAAGCTGGGGAAAACACGAACAACGTGCTGAATTTGCACAAGGGGTGAAAAGCCATAGCCAAACACAAAATGTCTTTGCTGAACTTGCCTACACAGGCTTAAAAGGGGAACATTTTGCAATTGAACCTTATGCTGGCGTAAGCTATATGCACATCAAAAACAAAGGTGTGACAAAAGGCGAAGTGCAGTTAAAAGACAACAATCGAGATTTAATCGTCACTTCTGTGGGTTTACGTCCATCCATTCCATTTGCAATCGGTGGCGTTCAATTAAATCTATTAGGTGATGTGGCTTATCATCGTTTCCATAAAGATAAAGCCGCTGAAGGTAGCTTAGTTATCAATAACCAAGGTGTAGCGAATCTTTATGGTAAAGAATTGAAAAATGTCGTCACGACAGGTGTGGCACTACAAGCGCAATTTACACCAGTATTGAGTATGAAAGTCGGCTATCAAGGTGCTTATAACCACGATACGAAAGCGAATAATGTTAATGCAGAACTACGTTTCTCATTTTAACGATATTCAATAATACAAAAAGTGCGGTCAGTTTTTGAGAAGCTTTAAAACTCTTTGAAAATTGACCGCACTTTATACTTTGATGATTTAACTTGCATACTATTTAAATTTTAAAATAGACATAACTAGTTTTTATTATCTTATATTATACAGTTACTATCTTGTTTTACTTTTACCCTTTTGTATTCTAGATAGCCAAAAGTGCATAGGTAAAATAATTATGTGTAATTTAATCGATGCTTCAAGAGACTTATATAAAAGTCTGCCATATTGAATATTATCAATTCCAACATCTAGATTTATATAAACTAATGCCAAAAAAAATAAAATAAAGGCAGCAAGAAAAGACAAGAACGTTAGAATAATATATCTCATTTCTTTTCCTTTTAATTTGTCATGTACTTAAATAGAAAATAGGATATCTAGCATTAGCCTTTTCATTACTTACTTCCTTTTTGAGACTCATTACGAGTACGATTAAATACATGCTGGTTATAGGGGCGTAGCTCATTTTAATTGAGCTTTTATTCATCTATAAAAACAAAAGGCATCTACTTGATGCCTTTTTAATTCATTAACATGAAAAATTAACGTTCATTCCAACGTTTGATTGATTCACGAATCACTTCTTTCGCTTCTTCTACATCACCCCAGTGAGTTACTTTCGTTGAACCTGGTTTTTTCAATGCTTTGTAGTTATTGAAGTGGAATTCAATTTGTTTGATTAATTGCGCTGGTACATCGGCAAGGCTGTTGTATGCATTGCCGGTATCGCGATCATCTGCTGGCACACAAACAATTTTATCGTCCACTTCACCATCATCAACGAATTTCATCACACCGATTACTTTTGCTTCTAGGAATACACCAGTTGCAAGTGGTTGGCGAGTTAATAATAAAACATCTAACTCATCGCCATCTTCGTCTAAAGTTTGTGGAATGAAACCATAGTTAGTTGGTTTTGCGAAGATCGCTGGCTCAACACGGTCTAATTGGAACGCGGCAACTTTACGGTTCCATTCGATTTTGTGGCAGCTACCTTCTGGAATTTCATTTACCACATTGATAATGCCGGCATCTACATCGCCTGGCGTTAAAATTTGATTAAAATCAGCCATTGTTTTTCCTTTTTTGATTACGTTAAAAACTTTCAAAGTATAGCAGTTTTTGGCCGATAAAAAAATATGGGAAAAACATCTTCAAAAGCGACCGCACTTTCCTATCCAACGTCAATAAAACAATTACGCAAACGTTTACTTTTAAATGATTTACTATAAAATAGCACATCTTTTTGATTATTAACCTAGGGGACTTTATGTCAAGTTTAGAAAAAACCTTTGAACTCAGCAAACGCGGTTCAACGGTTCGTCAAGAAATCATCGCGGGTTTAACCACCTTCTTAGCCATGGTGTATTCCGTGATTGTTGTGCCTAAAATGCTTGGTGATGCAGGCTTTCCAGCAGAATCAGTGTTTATCGCAACCTGTTTAGTCGCGGGGCTTGGTTCTATCTTAATCGGCTTTTGGGCAAATGCGCCAATGGCAATCGGCTGTGCCATTTCATTAACTGCTTTCACCGCATTTAGCTTGGTAATTGGTCAACATGTTTCTATTCCTGTGGCATTAGGTGCCGTATTCCTCATGGGTTTAGTGTTCACCTTAATCTCGGCAACAGGTATTCGTTCATGGATCTTACGTAACCTGCCATCAAGTATCGCGCACGGTGCAGGGATCGGGATCGGCTTATTCTTACTTTTAATCGCCGCAAATGGCGTAGGCTTAGTGGTCGGCAACCAAGCGGGTCTACCGGTTAAATTAGGCGACTTCACCTCATTCCCTGTAATGATGTCCTTAATCGGTCTTGCATTCATTATCGGCTTAGAAAAAATGAAAGTGAAAGGCGGGATTTTATGGGTCATCATCGCGATTACTATCGTCGGTTTAATCTTCGATCCAAACGTAACATTCAATGGCCAAATCTTCAAAATGCCAACCTTTGGTGAAAACTCACTTTTTTTACAATTAGATCTCCAAGGTGCATTACAACCTGCCATTTTACCGATTGTCTTTGCTTTAGTGATGACGGCGGTATTTGATGCAACAGGTACTATTCGTGCTGTTGCAGGTCAAGCTGACTTATTAGATAAAGACGGACAAATCATCAACGGTGGCAAAGCCTTAACCTCTGACTCTGTAAGTAGTTTATTCTCAGGCTTATTTGGTACAGCTCCGGCAGCCGTTTATATCGAATCTGCAGCAGGGACAGCCGCTGGCGGTAAAACAGGTATCACCGCTATCGTCGTCGGCGTATTGTTCTTATTAATGTTATTCTTCCAACCACTTGCCTTCTTAGTGCCAGGTTACGCAACTGCACCGGCGTTAATGTATGTGGGCTTATTAATGCTAAGCAATGTAAGCAAATTAGACTTCGATGATTTCGTGGGTGCAATGAGCGGCTTAGTTTGCGCGGTATTCATCGTACTCACGGCAAACATCGTGACCGGTATCATGCTTGGCTTTGCGGCATTAGTGATTGGTCGCATCGTAAGTGGCGATGTGAAAAAACTCAACATCGGCACAATTATCATCGCCATTGTCCTTGTCGCATTCTATGCTGGCGGCTGGGCGATTTAATTAAATATCATCATGATAAGGCGAACGAATAGTTCGCCTTTTTTATTTCTAGCCTAAAAAACAATCGAAAAACCAACCGCACTTTTACTTTACAAATCCCTAAATCCGCCTAAAATACAGGCCTTTAATACGGCTTGCCAAAAGCAAGCTACTGACCTGAAATCAGACAAGAGAACATTATGACAACCCCATTTAAACCTGAATTACTCTCCCCTGCGGGCTCCCTTAAAAACATGCGCTATGCTTTTGCCTATGGCGCAGATGCCGTTTATGCAGGCCAACCACGTTATAGCTTACGTGTACGCAACAATGAATTTAATCATGCCAATTTAAAAATTGGGATCGATGAAGCCCATGCACTTGGCAAAAAATTCTATGTGGTCGTGAACATTGCTCCGCATAACTCCAAACTCAAAACCTTTATCAAAGATTTACAACCTGTGATCGACATGGGCCCTGATGCCTTAATTATGTCTGACCCAGGCTTAATCATGTTGGTGCGTGAAAACTTCCCGGATATTGATATTCATCTTTCTGTACAAGCGAATGCGGTAAACTGGGCTACGGTAAAATTCTGGAAACAAATGGGGTTAACTCGTGTGATTTTATCGCGCGAATTGTCCATTGAAGAGATCGCTGAAATTCGCCAACATGTGCCAGATATCGAACTCGAAATTTTCGTACACGGTGCATTATGTATGGCGTATTCTGGCCGTTGCTTACTTTCTGGCTATATCAACAAACGCGACCCAAACCAAGGCACTTGCACTAATGCTTGCCGTTGGGAATACAAAATGGAAGAAGGCACGACGGATGAAGTGGGCAACATCGTACCGAAAATCGATCCCGCTCAACAAATTGAAGTGAAAAACGTGGCGCCAACTTTAGGTGAAGGTGCGGTAACAGATAAAGTCTTCCTTTACACCGAATCACAAAAACCCGATGAACAAATGACGGCGTTTGAAGATGAGCACGGTACTTACTTTATGAACTCGAAAGATCTGCGTGCCGTACAACACGTGGAAAAATTGACCGCACTTGGTGTGCATTCTTTAAAAATCGAAGGCCGTACTAAATCATTCTATTACTGCGCAAGAACCGCACAAGTTTACCGCAAAGCCATTGATGATGCGGCAGCAGGAAAACCATTTGATGAAAGCTTAATGGATACCTTGGAATCCCTTGCTCATCGTGGTTATACCGAAGGATTCTTACGTCGCCATACGCACGATGAATACCAAAATTACGAATACGGCTACTCTATCTCTGAACGCCAACAATTTGTCGGTGAATTTACCGGTAAACGTAATGAACAAGGTATGGCTGAAGTGGCGGTGAAAAACAAATTCTTGCTTGGTGATGAAGTGGAAATGATGACTCCACAAGGCAACATCGTCTTTAAAATTGAAAAAATGCTCAATCGTAAAAATGAAAATGTGGAGGCCGCACTTGGCGATGGCCACTTTGTCTTTTTAGATGTGCCACAAGACATCCAACTTGATTATGCATTGTTGATGCGTAACTTGGTCAACACCAACACACGCAACCCACACAATTAATTTGTTAAAAAATTGTTGCATTTGTTAATAAATGCACTATAATACATCCCATACCTGATTTGTTAATTCAACAACTCATAGTATGACTCCAAATATTTTGCCCTTTCACCTTTTTGAAAGGGCTTTTTTTCTTGTTCTTTCCTCCGAATAGCTCTAGACTATGCCCCATTTTTAGCTTTCATGATTTACAATTATGCGTGTTTCTGACTTTCATTTTGACTTACCTGATGAGCTGATTGCTCGTTATCCTAAAGAAGATCGCTCTTCTTGCCGTTTGCTACAACTCAATGGTGAAAACGGGGAAATTTCTCACCGCACTTTTACCGATGTATTGGATTTAATCGACGAAGGTGATTTATTGATTTTTAACAATACGCGCGTGATCCCTGCTCGTATGTTTGGTCGTAAAGCCAGTGGCGGGAAAATTGAAGTGTTGGTTGAACGCGTATTAAGTGAACATCATTTTTTGGCGCATATTCGTTCATCAAAAGCTCCGAAAGAAGGTGCTGAATTATTTTTAGGTGAAGATAAACTCGGTGAAAATAAGGGCGTAGAAGCAATTATGATTGGTCGTCAAGATACGCTTTTTGAAGTGGAATTAGCGGATAAAAGTCGCAATGTGCTTGATGTGTTGCAAGAAATCGGTCATATGCCTTTGCCACCTTATATTGATCGCCCTGATGAAGAAGCGGATCAAGAATGCTACCAAACCGTGTATAACAAAGTGCCTGGTGCAGTCGCCGCCCCAACAGCGGGATTACACTTTGATGATGAGCTTTTACAAAAATTACACGAAAAAGGCGTTAATTTTGAATTTGTGACTTTGCACGTGGGGGCGGGTACATTCCAACCGGTACGAGTTGAAAATATCGAAGATCACATTATGCACGCGGAATATGTGGAACTTTCTCAAGAAGTCTGCAATGCCATTATTGAAACGAAGAAAGCGGGTAAACGTGTCATTGCAGTAGGTACAACATCGGTGCGTTCTGTTGAAACCGCTGCCCTATCAGCAGAAGAAAATGGCAACCCAGATTTAATTGAACCTTATTTTTCTGATACGTCCATTTTTATTTACCCGGGTAAATCGTTCCGTGTGGTGGATGCGTTGATTACTAACTTCCACTTACCGGAAAGTACGTTGATTATGTTGGTGTCTGCCTTCGCAGGCTTTAGTCACACCATGAATGCCTATAAAAGTGCAGTCGAAAATCGCTACCGTTTTTTCAGTTATGGCGATGCAATGTTCATTACTAAAAATCCCAATGTGAAAGGGTTAGAATAAGTGGTTTGACTTATTTTCAACCAACTCATAAAATACCTACCAAGAAGCCTGTACTAACAGGCTTTTTTATTGAATAACAACCTTCGAACTGTTTATTCGTTGAGGAAAAAAATGAAATATGAATTAGATAAAACCAGCGGTAGTGCACGTCGTGGTCGCTTGGTATTTGAGCGTCCACAAGGCACGTTCAGCGTAGAAACCCCAGCATTTATGCCAGTAGGTACTTATGGCACGGTAAAAGGCATGACACCAGAAGAAGTGCGTGCGACAGGTGCAGAAATTTTACTTGGTAACACCTTCCATTTATGGCTTCGTCCAGGCCAAGAAGTCATGCGTAAACACGGTGATTTACACGATTTTATGCAATGGCATCGTCCAATTTTGACTGACAGTGGCGGTTTCCAAGTATTTAGTTTAGGTAAATTACGTAAAATCACCGAAGAAGGCGTGAAATTCCAAAACCCAATTAACGGAGAACGCATTTTCCTTTCGCCTGAAAAATCCATGGAAATTCAATATGATTTAGGGTCTGACATCGTGATGATTTTCGATGAATGTACGCCTTATCCAGCGACTTTCGATTATGCGAAAAAATCCATGGAAATGTCTCTTCGTTGGGCAAAACGCAGCCGCGATCGCTTTGATGAATTAGGCAATAAAAATGCACTATTCGGTATTATCCAAGGCGGCGTATTTGAAGAATTACGCAAAGTATCACTAGAAGGCTTAGTGAATATTGGCTTTGACGGTTATGCGGTGGGCGGTTTAGCGGTAGGCGAACCAAAAGAAGACATGCACCGTATTTTAGAATACATCTGCCCACAAATCCCGGCTGACAAACCGCGCTATTTAATGGGCGTGGGTAAACCTGAAGATTTAGTGGAAGGCGTACGTCGTGGCATTGATATGTTCGACTGTGTAATGCCAACCCGTAACGCTCGTAACGGTCATTTATTCGTGACAGACGGCATTGTCAAAATCCGTAATGCAAAATATCGTGATGATACGAGCCCGTTGGATCCAGAATGTGATTGCTACACCTGTAAAAACTACACCAAAGCGTATTTATATCATTTAGATAAGTGTGGTGAAATTTTAGGTGCGCGCTTAAATACCATTCACAATTTACGCTATTATCAACGTTTAATGGCGGAAATTCGTCAAGCTATCGAAGACGATCGTTTTGATGATTTTGTGGTGGAATTCTATGCTCGTATGGGCAAACCTGTTCCACCATTACAGTTAGATCCTACTCAATCTTCTGAAACACAATTATCAGAATAACACATGCAAAGTGCGGTCAAAAATGACCGCACTTTTTAACAAAGGAAACCTTATGCAAATCCTCGAACCTCAACAATTTGCCACTTGGAATGAGCCGATTGATATGCTTTATGCCTGTCATAGCAAAGTGAGACGCTTTTGTAAACAGCTCACCATTCTTCCTGGTTATTTAGAAAAGAATGGCGTGAATCAAGCTGTATTAAATGATGTGAAAACCATTTTGCAGTATTTTAATCACGCGGCACCCCTTCACCATGATGATGAAGAAAAAGATTTTTTCCCCGCTTTAATTGAAAAAGCACCTCAAGCGAAAGAATCGGTGGATGAATTAGAGCGCCAACATGTTACTTTGCATGAAAATTGGGCAAAGCTTTCGGAGCAGCTAGAAGAATTAATTGCAGAGAAACGTACTGATGTAGATGAAAGACTGATTACGCTGTTTGTAGCGAGCTATGATAGACATCTTGCCCTTGAAGAGCCGTTATTTGAGCTCGGGAAGCAATATTTATCAGCAGAACAATTGACAGCAATGGGCAAAATTATGTTTGCTCGTCGCCAAGCTTAAATCATGAAATATCAATTAAATTTGACCGCACTTTCCTGCCCGATTCCGCTTTTAACGGCGAAGAAGGCTTTGGCAAATTTAGCGCCGAATGATGAATTAGTTTTGCAATTAAATCGTCAAAGTGCGGTGGAAAATTTTGTTGTTTTTTGTGAAGAAAATCAATGTGAATTAGTGGATCAACATTGGCTTTCTGAGCAAATCTTCGAAGTTTGCTTGAAAAAAATCAATTAATCCAAAAATTCTAGGTGTTATTGCCTTCATCGGCTTTTACTGAATGCCGTTTTATGGTATTTTACGCACACTTTTAACTTTTCATTTTATAAGGAAAACACAATGGAAGCACAAAGCCCAATGTCCACGTTATTTATTTTCGTGATCTTCGGTTTAATTTTTTATTTTATGATTTACCGCCCACAAGCGAAACGTAACAAAGAACACAAAAAATTAATGTCTGAATTAGCGAAAGGCACTGAAGTATTAACCGCTGGTGGTTTGATTGGTAAAATCACTAAAGTAACCGAAGGTGCTGAAATTGTTATCGCTTTAAACGATACCACTGAAATCACGATTAACCGTAACTACATCGTTTCAGTATTACCGAAAGGTTCTGTAAAATCTCTCTAATTTAAATTCCTAAAGGGAAAACTATGTTAAATCGTTACCCATTATGGAAGAATCTAATGGTGATCCTTGTGGTCGCCATTGGTGCTTTATACTCTCTTCCAAATATCTATGGTGAAGACCCTGCGGTGCAAATTTCTGGTACTCGCGGACAACAAGCAGACACCACCGCATTAACTGAAGTACAAAACGTACTAAAAGAAAATAACCTTCCAACCAAATCTATCGTTCTTGAAAATGGCTCTATTCTAGCCCGTTTCACCAACACAGATGACCAACTTCTTGCCAAAGATAAAATTGCAGAAAAACTTGGCACTAACTACACCACGGCATTAAATCTTGCACCGGCAACACCGGCTTGGTTAAGTAGCATTGGTGCAAATCCAATGAAATGGGGTTTGGACTTACGTGGTGGTGTACGTTTCTTGATGGAAGTGGACATGAATTCTGCGCTTGCTAAACGTCAAGAACAGTTACAAGACACATTACGCAACGAATTACGTAAAGAAAAGATTCAGTTTACGGCAATTAAAAACGGTGACAAATTTGGTACAACGGTCACATTAGAAAACGCTGACCAAATGTCGAAAGCAGCGCGTATTATTCGTCAATTACACCCAACATTAGACGTATCTGATATTGGTGACAACACCTTAAATCTTGCCCTTTCTGAAGCATCATTAACAGAGTCTCGTAACTTAGCGATCGAGCAAAACTTAACGATTTTACGTAAACGTGTCGCTGAATTAGGCGTAGCTGAAGCCGTTATCCAACGTCAAGGTGCTGAACGTATCGTAATCGAATTACCGGGCGTTCAAGATACGGCACGTGCAAAAGAAATCTTAGGGGCAACCGCAACACTTGAATTCCGTATTGTGAATTCATTAGTGAACCCTGAATCAGCAGCGCGTGGTATGTTACCTTCTGACACTGAAATCAAATATGACCGTCAAGGTAGACCTGTTGCACTTTACAAACGTGCGGTATTAGGTGGTGAACACATCATCAACTCAAGTTCTGGTTTAGACCAAAACACCAGCACACCACAAGTAAGCGTGACCTTGGACAGTGAAGGCGGCGAAATCATGTCGCAAACTACCAAGAAATACTATAAAAAACCAATGGCAACCTTGTATGTAGAATACAAAGACAACGGTAAAAAAGACGAAAATGGCAAAACCATTTTAGAGAAAAGTGAAGAAGTAATTAACGTTGCTACTATTCAAGGTCGCTTCAGTTCTAACTTCCAAATTACGGGTGTAAGTAGTTCTGCAGAAGCACAAAACCTTTCTATGTTATTAAAATCAGGTGCATTAATTGCGCCAGTGCAAATTGTAGAAGAGCGTACAATCGGTCCTTCTCTTGGTGCACAAAACGTAGAACAAGGTATTGATGCAAGCTTCTGGGGCTTAATTGCGGTAATTGTCTTCATGCTGGTTTACTATAAAGTCTTCGGTATTATCGCAAGCTTTGCCTTGGTGATTAATATCGTTTTATTAGTCGGTTTGATGTCTATCCTACCTGGTGCAACACTCACCATGCCGGGTATTGCGGGTATCGTATTAACCCTGGGGATGTCGGTGGATGCCAACGTACTTATTTTTGAACGTATCAAAGAAGAGATTCGTAATGGTCGTCCAATCCAGCAAGCCATTAACGAAGGTTATAACGGTGCATTCACCTCTATCTTCGATGCGAACTTAACCACAATTTTAACGGCAATCATTCTTTATGCTGTGGGTACCGGTCCAATTCAAGGCTTTGCGGTAACCCTTGCATTAGGTGTGGCAATTTCAATGTTTACAGCGATTACCGGAACACGTGCTATCGTGAACTTCCTATACGGCGGTAAACGTCTTGAAAAATTATCAATTTAGGTAGGATAAGATGAGATTATTTGCAAAAGATAAAAACGGACATTTTATCCGTGAAGTGAATGGGATTAAATTGCCATTCCCTCTCACTGAATTTATGAAAGTGAGATTTGTGGGATATACCTTTTCCATCATTTTAATGGCGATTTCCCTCTTCTTCATTGTGACAAAAGGCTTCAACTGGGGCTTGGATTTTACCGGTGGTGTGGTATTTGATACGCACTTCTCACAACCAGCTGATTTAGAGAAAATCCGTGGCACATTAAATCAAAATGGTATTGCAAGCCCGATTGTACAAACAACGGGTTCTGTACAAGACGTGATGATCCGCTTACCAGCTGATAATAACGATTCTGCTATTGGTGATCACGTTAAAAGCATGCTCCAAACAATTGACCCTAATATTCATATTAACAGTATCGAATTCGTCGGTCCAAACGTCGGTGAAGAACTGGCTCAAGGTGCAGTTTACGCGACCCTTGCAACCCTAGCAATGATGTTAATTTACGTAGGTTCACGTTTTGAATGGCGTTTAGGTTTTGGTGGTATTGCCTCACTTGCGCATGACGTGGTGATTACACTCGGTGTTTTCTCTGCATTACAAGTCGAAATGGATTTAACCTTCGTGGCGGCAATTCTTTCTGTTGTAGGTTATTCTATCAACGATAGTATCGTGGTATTCGACCGTGTGCGTGAAAACTTCCGTAAAATTCGCCGTGTAGAAACCATCGATATTATTGATATTTCCTTAACGCAAACCTTATCGAGAACCATCATGACATCTCTCACAACACTTCTTGTTGTGATTGCCTTGTTCTTCTTTGGTGGTCCATCAATTCATAACTTCTCATTAGCGTTATTAATTGGTATCGGTTTTGGTACTTATTCATCAATCTTTATCGCGATTGCGATTGCTTATGACATCGGCCTACGCCGTGAACATATGATTCCACCAAAAGTGGATAAAGAAGTAGATGATTTACCTTAATCTATTAAACATCAGATAAAAAGAAAGCCACCATAACGGTGGCTTTTTTATTGCTAAAATTATGACATTTTATGACCGCACTTTAGTCGTTTACATCACCTAATAAAGCCGCATATTTCTTCGTTGATTCTGAGCTTTCCAAGGTAATTTTAAACGCCATTGTCAGCGGCACTGAAAGTAACATACCGACCGTACCGAGCAACCATCCCCAGAAAAGCAATGAAAAGAATACGACCAAGGTAGAAAGACCTAAGGTTTTACCCATCATTTTCGGTTCAATAATATTACCGATCACAATATTTAATACAATAATACCGACGGTTACGCCCATGCCTACACCGAATCCATTCAGCAATAACGCTTGAACAATAATAGGCACAGCTGCAATAATTGAACCGATATTCGGAATATAATTTAATAGGAAGCTTAAAGTTGCCCATAAAATCGCATATTGCACACCCGTTATGTCCAACAAAATCCACGTCGAGACGCCGGTAAGTAAACTAATCACCGTTTTCACACCAAGATAACTAATCACACCGTCTAAAATACGATCGATGTGATGTTCTTCCGCGACAACATCATGCTCATTGTCACTTAAAACTAAAGCAAGTTTATGCTTCATGGTTGGTGCTTCAAGCAGCATAAAAATCACCGCTAAGATCAACACAAAAACATTCGTCACCACGCCAGAAAAGTTTAATAATAAACGGCTCACAAAGTTCATGATCACACTTGGATCAAAATGCTCCATAATGGCTTCGCGAGAAATCACAATCGGCAATTTTAGTTTTTGAGCTAACGCCATGACGTCATTTATACGTTCCGAAAGCAGCACTTTATATTGAGGAATCGAGCGTGTAAATTCTTGCACACTGCTATTAATTAATCCCGCCAGGAAAAAGAATACGATTAAAATTAAAATAAACAGCAAGGCAATCGCAATACCATGCGGTACTTTGCGTTGTGTCATCGCTTTAATTACCGGCGAACAAATAATGGCGATAAATAATGCCAATAAAAAAGGCACGACAATCTCCGCCGCCAGTTTAATTCCCGCAAACACAATCACTAAAGCTGCCATAGCGACTACAGTGCGGTTAAAATTTAAGTTTTTTTCCACTAAATGGCTTCCTCATTTTCTTCGCCCGTACGAACACGAATCACGCGTTCTACATCATAAACAAAGATCTTCCCATCACCGATTTTCCCTGTTTGGCAAGTTTCAACAATGGTTTCAAGGCACTGTTCAAGTAAATCATCTGGCACGACAATTTCCATTTTCACTTTAGGTAGAAAATCCACCATATATTCTGCACCACGATAAAGCTCTGTATGCCCTTTTTGACGACCAAAACCACGAACTTCAGTCACGGTCATTCCGCTAATGCCGATATCAGATAAATTTTCACGCACATCATCTAATTTAAATGGTTTAATAATGGCTTCGATTTTTTTCATCTTATTTCTCCAAATTTTCACGGCGCGCGGCTTTCGGGCGGAAGCTTGTAATCACTTCAGGCTTGGTATCAATATAAATACCATCGATTAATTGCAAGCAGTAAGGCACTGCACTAAAAATCCCTTTTACTAAGACTTTACCTTTCTCATCTTTCACACCTTCTAAGGTTTCTTTGATAGCCTTTGGCTGCCCTGGTAAATTCAAAATTAAACTATTTTTACGAATCACACCAACTTGACGAGATAAAATTGCGGTCGGTACAAAATGTAAACTTACTTGACGCATTTGCTCACCAAATCCTGGCATTTCACGATCAGCTACTGCTAACGTGGCATCAGGTGTCACATCACGTTTTGCTGGCCCTGTACCGCCCGTTGTGAGCACTAAATGACAATGGTGCTCATCCACTAATTCTTTCAGCGTTTGTTCGATTAATGGTTGCTCATCTGGAATTAATCGCGTTTCCACTTCAAAAGGATCCACCAACGCTTGCTCTAACCATTGTTGTAATTCTGGAATCCCTTGATCTTGATACACACCACTTGATGCACGATCTGATACTGAAACCAAACCAATTTTTAAAAGTGCGGTCATTTTTTTCCTCATTTTTATACGCAATACACAGCGTCATTCTACCCTATTTTATCTTTTACCAAAGCATAAAAAAGCCATTTAGCTTTCACTAAATGGCTTTCATTTTACAAATTATTGTTTGGCTTGAACTTTGCCATCTACATAATCGATTGTGACTACTTTGCCTGGTAATAATTGACCAGATAGAACTTGTTGTGCCAAGCTGTTTTCGATCTCTTGTTGGATTGCACGTTTTAATGGACGCGCCCCATAAATTGGGTCGTAACCCACTTCACCAATGAAATCTAATAAAGCTTCAGTAAACACTAATTCGTAACCACGAGTTTCCATACGTTTTGCTAAACGTTCTAATTGGATGCTTGCAATCGCACGGATATTTTCTTTATCAAGTGGATGGAATACCACAGTTTCGTCAATACGGTTGATAAATTCTGGACGGAAATGTTGGCTCACCACTGACATCACTAAGGCTTTCATTTCGCCATAGCTTTCGTTTTTGCTACCTTGGATTAAATCAGAACCCAAGTTAGAGGTCATAATCACAACGGTATTACGGAAGTCCACAGTACGACCTTGACCATCAGTTAAACGGCCATCATCCAACACTTGTAATAAGATGTTGAATACATCCGCATGTGCTTTTTCCACTTCATCGAGCAAAATTACTGAATATGGACGACGACGCACTGCTTCAGTTAAGTAACCACCTTCTTCATAGCCGACATAACCTGGAGGCGCACCGACTAAACGAGATACGCTGTGTTTTTCCATAAACTCTGACATATCAATACGTACCATCGCATCTTCGCTATCAAAGAGGAATTTCGCCAAGGTTTTACAAAGCTCAGTTTTACCCACACCAGTTGGACCTAAGAATAAGAAAGAACCAATTGGGCGGTTAGGATCTGAAAGCCCTGCACGGCTACGACGAATCGCATTCGCAACAGCATCAACCGCTTCTTCTTGACCGATCACACGTTTGTGCAATTCTTCTTCCATGCGTAAGAGTTTTTCTTTCTCACCTTCCATCATTTTAGAAACTGGAATACCTGTTGCTTTAGAAAGTACTTCCGCAATTTCTTCATCCGTCACACGATAGCGTAATAGACTCATTTCTTTGCCTTCACCGGTTTCAGCGGCAGCAAGTTGTTTTTCCAATTCTGGAATGCGACCATATTGAAGCTCAGACATTTTACTTAAATCGCCTGCACGACGCGCTTGCTCCATTTCAGTTTTTGCCGCATCTAACTCTTGTTTGATGTGTTGTGAACCTGAAAGAGTCGCTTTTTCTGATTTCCAAACTTCTTCAAGTTCAGCATATTCGCGTTCTTTATCTGCAAGCTCTTTTTCTAACATCTCTAAACGCTTACGGCTTGCTTCGTCTTCTTCTTTTTGTAATGCTTGTTGTTCCAATTTTAATTGGATGATACGGCGTTCAAGACGATCGAGCGGCTCTGGTTTAGAGTCAATTTCCATACGGATGCTCGAAGCAGCTTCATCGATTAAGTCGATGGCTTTATCCGGCAATTGACGATCAGAAATATAACGGTGTGAAAGCGTTGCAGCTGCCACGATTGCTGGGTCAGTAATATCCACATGGTGATGGATCTCATAACGCTCTTTCAAACCACGTAAGATCGCAATGGTATCTTCCACGCTTGGCTCGTCCACAAAGACTTTTTGGAAACGACGCTCAAGTGCCGCATCTTTCTCGATATATTGACGATATTCATCTAGTGTTGTTGCACCCACACAGTGTAATTCACCACGCGCTAAACTTGGTTTTAATAAGTTACCCGCATCCATTGCACCGTCAGTTTTACCTGCACCAACCATAGTATGGATTTCATCAATAAAGAGGATCACGCGACCTTCTTCTTTTGATAACTCATTTAAAACGGCTTTTAAACGCTCTTCAAATTCTCCGCGGTATTTCGCACCGGCAATCAAGGCGCCCATATCTAAAGAAAGTACACGTTTGTTTTTTAAACCTTCAGGTACTTCACCATTAACAATACGTTGTGCCAAACCTTCCACGATAGCGGTTTTACCTACACCAGGCTCACCGATTAATACTGGGTTGTTTTTGGTACGACGTTGTAATACTTGAATCGCTCGACGAATCTCTTCATCACGGCCAATCACCGGGTCGAGTTTGCCGCTTTCAGCACGAGCTGTTAAATCAATAGTATATTTTTCAAGAGCTTGTCTGCTTTCTTCTGCATTTTGATCGTTCACGCTTTGTCCTCCACGAATATGTTGGATCGCCTGTAAAATTTGTTCTTTTTTCGCACCACATTTTTTCAAAATGTCATTTAATGCGCCTCGCTCTTCAAGCGCAGCTAATAAGAACAATTCACTGGAAATAAATTTATCTTGTTTTTGTTGAGCTAATTTGTCACATAAATTCAATAAGTTAAGTAATTGACGGGAAATTTGCACATCACCGCCATTACCCGACACTTGTGGCAATTTATTCAATTCGGCATTTAATTCATTACGCAATAATGCCACGTTCACGCCACTGGTCGTTAAAATTGGTGCCATTGAACCGTCTTGTTGATTTAAAAGTGCTGTCAATAAATGCACTGGTTCGATAAACTGATTATCTTTACCTAGCGCCAATGATTGTGCTTCACTGAGTGCTTGTTGGAATTTTGTGGTAAATTTTTCAATATTCATATGCTTATCTTCTCCTGATTAAATTCTTGGGGTCATCCCCTTTACGAGTTATTAAATAAGACCCTTTTTTGGTATTTCAAGAGAAAAAATCAACAATTTTTAATTTTTTCTATCAAACTTTACTTCTTGATAGGTTTAAGCGACTAAGATTTGATGAAGTGGCACGTCCCACGCTTCAGTTGGAAGCTGTTCGACTTGCTGACATTGATGGGCTAATCCCACAGGGATAAAAGAAGAATTTCGCCAATTTTGTAAGGTACGATCATAAAAACCACCGCCCATGCCAAGGCGATTACCTTGTTTATCAAAAGCGACAAGTGGTGTAAAAAGAATATCTAATTCATCCAAAGGCAATACGTTTTGCACATTGAGTTTGGGCTCCCAAATGCCAAATTTATTTTTCAGCATTGGTGTATCTGGCAAATAACGTAAGAACAAAAGATGATTCGGATTGAAAGGGTGTAATACCGGCAAATAAACGTGCTTATCTTGTGCCCAAAGGGTTTTGATAAGTTTCTCTGTGGAGATTTCACCATCAAAGGAAACATACAAGGCAATATGCTGCGCATTTCGTTCTTCAATTAATGCAAGAGATTGCTGAGTGATGGAATCTTCCGCCTGTTGTTGCTGAAGTGCGGTCAAATTTGCTCGTGTTTTACGAATTTGTTGACGGAGTTGATTGCGAAGCGTTTGCTGTGTTGATTTCATTCGATTAGAAAGAATGGACTTTAAAGGAAGGTCCCAGAGTGCCGCTACGAGTAGTAGTCCTTGAACCCGACGGTCCAAGGAAACCGGTAAGGCCATTTTTAGGTTTCTTTAGTCCAATGACGAAGTCAAAGGTCAAGCCTACACACCAATGGCGGGAAACCGATTTATAAAGTTCTAAGTATCGGCTCAGGGACATAACCCATCCACGAACACCCCAGGAAATCTTTTAAATTTATACTAGCTCAATTTGATTAGTTTGACTAGCCTTTATTTGAATAATTTTGCTTATTCAAGCTCGTCCCACAAGGGACGAGAATTATTTTTTAACCGGTTGAGTTAAATCAGATTCTTCCGGTTTTTTCACTTCCGCAAATTGTTTATCTTTATTCGCATCGATAACTTGCTGAGTTTGGTTCGCTAATTGTTGTAAACCCATTTTCTCGTATGCTTCTTTCATTAAGAATAAACCTTCGTAAGTTGCTTTTGCATCCGGATATTGTTGCAACATACCTACTACACGGTTTGATACCGCGACCCACGCATCACGTTTTGCATAGAATTTCGCAATTTCTAATTCATGACGTGCCAATGAGTCTTTAATATACGCCATACGCGCTACTGCATCTTGTGAATATGGGCTATTTGGGAACGCACGCACTAAGCTTTGGAAGTTTGAAAACGCCGTTTTCATTGAAGTTGTTTCACGCGTTGCACGATCGATGCCAAAGAAATCTTGAATCATGTTATCGGCCGTTGCTAAGTTTGTTAAACCCGCCATATACACTGCATAGTCACGGTTTGGACTTTGTGGGAATTGCTGTAAGAAGTTATCTACGGTAACCAACGTTGCTGTGTAATCTTGTGTTTTATAGTTTGCATAAATTAAATCAAGCATTGCTTGTTCTTGGTAAGTACTACCAGGGAAACGCTCTGTCGCTGCTTTTAAATAACGAATCGAGTCAGAATAGCTTCCTTCTTGTAATGCAGCCGCGCCTTTTGCATAAAGCTCATCAACAGAAGCTTGCTCCACTTCTTTATTACCACTGCTACAAGCTGCAATAGCGAATGAGGTAAGTGCAATAAGCACGAGAGATTTTATTTTACGCATTCTTTTTTCCTTAATTTTTACGAAAATCAATAAATAAGTTACAATTAACGAATATTGTATAGAACATTACACAATAAGCCAACTTTTTAAATTTTTAGATGGATTTTTTATGCCACAAATGACCTTAACGGCTGAAATTCAGCCCGAGCAAATGGGACAGCGTTTAGACCAAACCCTCGCAGAGTTGTTCCCTGAATATTCCCGTTCGCGTTTAAAAACCTGGATTGAAGCAAAACAGGTAAAAATGAACGGTGAAATTGCCGATATTCCACGTGCAAAAGTTTATGGTGGAGAGCAAATTGAAATTTCGGTAGAAGTGGAAGATGAAAACCGTTTTGAGCCACAAAATATTCCGCTCAATATCGTTTATGAAGATGACGATATTATCGTGATTAACAAACCTAAAGATCTCGTGGTTCATCCCGGTGCGGGCAATCCGGATGGCACAGTACTTAACGCGCTACTCTATCACTATCCACCTATTGCCGAAGTACCGCGCGCAGGAATTGTTCATCGTTTAGATAAAGACACAACGGGTCTCATGGTTGTCGCTAAAACGATTCCCGCACAAACCAAACTTGTACGTGACTTACAAAAACGCAAAATCACTCGTGAATATGAAGCCGTCGCCAGTGGCATTATGACCAAAGGCGGCACAGTAGATCAGCCAATGGCTCGTCATGCGACAAAACGCACATTGATGGCGGTTCACCCAATGGGTAAACCGGCTGTGACGCACTATCGCATTATGGAAAATTTCCGTAATTACACGCGTTTACGCTTACGTTTAGAAACAGGCCGGACTCACCAAATTCGTGTGCACATGGCGCATATCGCACATCCATTATTAGGTGATCAAACTTATGGCGGTCGTCCTCGTCCCCCTAAAAACGCAAGTGAAGCCTTCACTGAGGTACTACGCAATTTTAAACGTCAAGCCTTACATGCGGTTATGTTGCGCTTAGCTCACCCGATTACAGGTGAAACGATGGAATGGTATGCGCCATTGCCAGATGACTTTGTCGAATTACTTCATGCCTTAAAAGCGGATTATCTCGAACACAAAGACGAATTGGATTATTAAGATGAAAACCATTGTTCCAAACTGGACTGTTCCACCACACATCCAAGCTTTTACGACCACAAGAGAAGGGGGCGTAAGCCTGCCGCCTTTCGAGAGTTTCAATTTAGGCGATCATGTCGAGGATGATAAAAGTGCGGTCAAAACTAACCGCACTTTATTGGTCGAAAAATTTAATCTGCCACATTTCCCGTTGTTTTTAACTCAAACACACAGCACTCGTGTAATCACAGTGCCTTATGAGGGCAATAATTTAGAGGCTGATGCAGTTTACACCAATCAACCTAACCAAGTATGTTTGGTGATGACGGCTGATTGCTTGCCAGTTTTATTCACCAATAAACAAGGCACTGAAGTGGCTGCAGCCCATGCGGGCTGGCGTGGACTCTGTGATGGGGTATTAGAAGAAACAGTGAAATGTTTCCAATCAGCCCCCGAAGAGATTATTGCGTGGTTTGGACCTGCTATCGGCCCCAATGCATTCCAAGTTGGCAAAGAAGTGATTACGCAATTTATGGCTTTTGACCCAATTGCAGAAACAGCTTTTCGACCAGATCCGAATGAATCAGGAAAATACCTCGGCAATCTTTATCAAATCGCCACACAACGCCTCAATAAATTAGGTATCACCCAAATTTACGGTGGGGAGCATTGCACATTCACTGAAAAAGAAAGCTTCTTTTCCTATCGTCGAGATGGCAAAACAGGCCGAATGGCGAGTCTGATTTGGATAAAAAAATAAACCTATCAATACAACAAACCGCACATTAAAGTGCGGTTTATTTTTGGCTTATTCTGAATAGTTTTCGAACCAACTTTCTAAAATCAAACAAGCAGAAATCCCATCGACTTTACCCTTATTGAGAGCACGATAACCGCCACGCTGGAAAATTTCATCGCGTGCAGAAACCGTTGTTAAACGCTCATCTTGCAGTTCTACTTTAATCCCGAAACGACCATTTAAGCGATTAGCAAATTTTTTCGCACGAAGTGTTAAATCTTGCTCAGTGCCATCCATATTTAAGGGCAATCCCACCACAATAACATCGGGTTTCCAATCCTTTAAACATTTTTCAATGGCATCCCAATTGGGAATCCCATCTTGGGCTTTAAATGCAGGCAAGGCTTGCGCTGTACCCGTAATACTTTGCCCAACCGCACAACCGATACTTTTTGTGCCAAAATCAAACGCGATTGCCGTGATACCCATTAACTATGCCCTACTTGTGAAAAGACAAAATTATGAGGATTGATCCCCAATAATTGATTCGCTGCAGGATAACGATCTTCATAAATGGTTTCAAATAAAATGGTGTCTGAAGCAGGTGCCACTAACCAGGCATTATCCGCAATCTCTTGCTCTAACTGCCCTGCAGTCCAACTTGCACAACCGAGAGCCACAAGATATTTGTCGGGCGCATCCTCTGAACCAAAGGTTTCTACAATATCTGCCGAAGTGGTCAGAAACATCTCATCAGTAATTTTATAACTATGCTCAAATTCTTTCGCGGCTTTCTTATGCAGAATAAAACCACGCTCAGAATGTACCGGCCCACCTGCAAGCACAAGTTCATTGCTAAAAGTGCGGTCATTTTTCATCATAAAATTCATTTTTGAATACAACTCAGCAATACTTAAATCGGTGGGTTGATTAATCACTAAACCCATCGAACCTTGCTCATTATGCTCGCATATATACACCACGGTATTTTGGAAATAATCCTCCAATTGTGGCATCGCAATTAAAAATTGCCCTTGTAAATCCATCATTATCCCAAATCTCCAAAACAAATTTGTAACGCACTAATTGCCGCTAAAGAGGCTGTTTCTGTACGCAACACACGCTTTCCTAATAAAATTTCAGTAAATCCTTGTTGTTCAGTTTGAGCAATTTCTTGAGGTGATAAACCACCTTCTGAACCAATAAGCAAACGAACACCTTCTTTTGGAATGGAAGGCAAGGTTTTAATAGAATATTGGGCTCTTGGATGTAAATTCAATTTCAGTGCGCCATCATTTTCTGCACACCAATCTTGCAACTTCATTAACGGACGAATTTCTGGCACAACGTTACGACCACATTGTTCACAAGCGGCAATAGCAATTTTTTGCCATTGTTGGATTTTCTTATCCATGCGTTCACCATCCAACTTCACCCCACAGCGTTCCGACCATAATGGTGTAATCACATTCACGCCCAACTCTACGGATTTTTGAATGGTAAATTCCATTCGATCGCCACGCGAAATAACCTGCCCTAAATGAATCGATAAATTCGACTCCTTATCACTCAATTCACAACCAAGAATTTCCACTTTAACGGCTTTTTTGCTCGCTTCAATAATTTTTGCTGGATAAATATGATTACTTCCATCAAATAATTCAATTTGCTCACCTTCAGTCATACGCAGTACACGTCCTACGTGATTAGCTGCATCCTCTGAAAGTTGGCAAGTAGATTGATTTTTAAGGGATTTTGGATGATAAATTCTTGGAATACGCATAATATTGAGTCTTTGATATAAGGAAAAAGTGCGGTCATTTTCAACCGCACTTTTAATATTATTCTGTTGCTAAATCTTTTGGCAAGCTTTCTAAAATGGCTCGCCAGTAAGCGGAAGTCACTTGCTTGTGTTTACGAATACATTCCACCACTAAATCGGATTGACCTCTTTCACAAATATCACGCAATTCTACATAAAAATCATGTGTCACTTGACGATGTTTTTCGTCACTAAAGAATAGCAAACCAATTTTATGATAAACCCCACGTAAACTATTAAAAATTAAACGATAGAAAGGTTTATTAGCCATTACTGTAAATTGACGGAATAAGGCATAGTCAAACTCCATGTAACTTTCAGCGGTGTTTTCTAATGAATCTAGCCCTTTAAACAAAGCAACCGAGGCTTTAGGCGAATTTTTTACGGCCTCATAAATATAAGATTCTGACATGCGACTACGCAATGACAACATATTTTCAATGATTAACGGCGCACTTTGGCGATCTAAGGTAATTAAGGTTTCAATGATGCTCGGACCTGCAGTATCCCAAATATCATTGACTTTTGTCGGCTTGCCGTGTTGAATGGTAAGCCAACCATCACGAGCCAAACGCTGCAATACTTCGCGTAATGTGGTGCGTGTTACGCCGATTTTATCAGCTAAATCACGCTCAGAAGGAAGATTGGTGCCTGCGGGAAATACATTATCCCAAATACTTCTAACAATATATTCTTCGGCAAGAGCGGCTGGGCTTTGAGCCCGTAAAAGGGTATTATCTGTTTGCATGAGTATGAAATAAATATAAAAAAATCTAAAAAGATCAAAAAAATGTGATTTATTCAATAAATCTTTAACTGGTCTATTATCCTTTAAAGCAGTATATATTACAATGACAAGACTATAAAAAAACGGAGTTCGATATGACTTACACACAAGCATTCATGAAAAACTTTCTGGGCGCAAGTCCAGATTGGTATAAATTAACCATTATTGCCTTCTTGGTAATTAATCCAATTTTATTCTTTTTCGTCAGCCCATTTATTGCTGGCTGGCTACTCGTAGCTGAGTTTATTTTCACCCTAGCCATGGCATTAAAATGCTACCCTCTTCAACCAGGTGGTTTATTAGCATTTGAAGCCATTGCCATTGGCATGACGAATGCCGAACACGTTAAAGCGGAGATCCTGGCAAACTTTGAAGTGGTTTTACTTTTAATCTTCATGGTCGCTGGTATTTATTTTATGAAGCAACTTTTGCTTTATGTGTTCACCAAGTTATTAGTCCGTATCCGTTCTAAAATCGTACTTTCTATCGCGTTCTGTTTTAGTGCTGCATTTCTTTCAGCTTTCTTAGATGCACTTACTGTTGTTGCAGTAATTATCAGCGTAGCTATGGGTTTCTATGGGGTTTATCACAAAGTCGCATCTGGTAAAACACTACAAGATGCGGTTGATATTTCTGATGATAACAAAATTAAAAATCACGAAACTCTCGAAAAATTCCGCTCTTTCTTACGTAGCTTAATGATGCATGCTGGTGTCGGTACTGCACTCGGTGGTGTAATGACCATGGTGGGTGAACCACAAAACTTAATCATTGCAGAACAAGCCAAATGGAATTTCATTGAATTTTTCTTCCGTATGGCTCCTGTGACAGTCCCTGTATTTATCTGCGGATTACTCACTTGTATTTTAGTCGAAAAATTTAAATTATTCGGTTATGGTGAAAAACTACCGGAAGAAGTATGGCAAGTCTTAGCGGATTTAGATCGTGAAAACGCACAAAAAATGTCTAAACAAGATAAGATTCGTCTTTCTGTCCAAGCGGTTATCGCGGTTTGGTTGATCTTAGGTTTAGCCTTCCATTTAGCGGCTGTAGGCATGATTGGTTTAAGTGTGATTATCCTTGCAACAACCTTTACTGGTGTAACTGATGAACACGCTATTGGTAAAGCATTCCAAGAAAGTTTACCTTTCACTGCATTATTAGTCGTATTTTTCTCTGTCGTTGCGGTGATTATCGATCAAAAACTTTTTGCGCCAATTATTCACTTTGTATTAAGTTCTGAAGAGAAAACACAGTTAGCATTATTCTACGGTTTCAATGGTTTACTTTCTGCGATTTCTGATAACGTATTCGTAGCAACAGTTTATATCAATGAAGCGAAACATGCCCTTGCGACAGGCTCAATTGCACCGCACCAATTTGAATTACTTGCGGTAGCAATCAATACAGGTACAAACTTACCTTCTGTCGCTACACCAAACGGTCAAGCCGCGTTCTTGTTCTTATTAACGTCATCGCTTGCACCGTTAATTAAACTTTCTTATGGTAGAATGGTCTACATGGCATTGCCTTACACTATCGTATTAACGCTAGTTGGTTTCCTTGCAATCGAATTTATCCTACCAAGAATGACGATTTGGCTTGCAAACCTTGGCTTAATTCTTCCAATTTAATGAAGCATAAGGAGAAAGAATGCTCGACTTTTTTAAGCAATTATCCCTTAAACGTTCAGCGTGGATCTTTTTGGCATTTTCCGCATTTGCCTTAGAATCGACTGCACTTTACTTTCAATACGGCATGGGTTTACAACCTTGCGTACTTTGTGTTTACGAACGTTTAGCTATGGTAGGGTTATTTATTGCTGGTTTTATCGGCGCCTTAGCCCCTAGTTCGCTTATTGTCCGCATTCTTGCTCTTATTGTGGGTTTATTTAGTGCAATCAAAGGATTAATGATTTCCATTCGTCACCTTGATTTACAAATGAACCCTGCGCCATGGAAACAATGTGAATTTATACCAAACTTTCCAGAAACGTTACCATTCCATAAATGGCTACCTGCGGTCTTCAATCCGACAGGCAGCTGCAACGAAAGCCAATGGTCACTTTTCGGCATCACGATGGTGCAATGGTTGGTATTTATTTTCGCTGTCTATGTCATTGTGTTGGGATTAATTACACTTTCACAAGTGAAGAAAAGTCGAAATCGACGCCTCATTTTTAAGTAGTCTAATCGCATACTAAAAAGCCTAGAGATATTCTCTAGGCTTTTTTCTTACTGAAAGTCATTCTGTACTCAACATTATTCAAGAAAGAAATACCAATAAGGCATTAAGATCAACCAAATAAAAGCACTGAGAATAACAACAAATTTAAAACTAAAGTGTTTGGTTTTATGACGAAAGCGTTTCATCCCGCAATAAACACCAATAAACCCACCAAGCAGGCTTAATAGAAAGAAAGTATTTTCAGAAATTCGCCAGCCGTGACGAACCGCGCGGACTTTGTCTTTCCACATTAAAAAATAAGCAGCGATATTTACCGCCGCTAACATCACCAATAAAAGCTGAATCAGCATTATGCGTAAACAAGAAGATCAAAAATAATAGTTCATTTTAACATATTGATCTGGTATTACGCCTCTCCTTTTGCATGAACAAACATCAAGTAAGGTGTTATTTTTATAGCATCTCACAGGCTTTTTCATATCCAGCTTCACAGGATTTTTTAAACCATTGATCGGCAAGTTTGCTATTGCGTTTTGTGCCAAAGCCATTGTCATACATCGCACCTAAATTATACATTCCCTCAGGACTGCCGTTTTCAGCAGCAAGTTGGAAATACAAAAAAGCTTTGGCATCATCTTTTGGTGTGCCGAACCCATTAAAGTGAAGAATGCCTAACTCATTTTGCGCTTCACCGTTCCAACTTCCGCCTGCTAATTCATAACATTCCCGCGCAGCTTGGTAATCTTTAATGGTATCACTATAAGTATAAAGAAATCCAAGTTGGTAATAAGCTTCTTTAATGTCTTTTTTCGCGGCCTTTTTATACCATTTGATCGCTTCTAATTCATCTTTTCTAACTAAATCACCTGAACTATATTCAAATCCTAAATTATAGTAAGCCAGCCCATAACCTTGTTCTGCACTACGATGTAGCCATTTCATCGCTTCTTCGCTATTTTGTTCAACTCCTTCGCCTTTTGCATAGCGATTGTACAGACTATTTTGTGCATCAGCATCACCTTGTTCCGCAGCGGCTTTATACCATTTAAAGGCTTCTTCATTATTCTGTTCAATTTCATCCCCTCGAACGTAAGCCATCGCTAAATCCTTTTGTGCCTCAAGATTGCCTTCTTTAGCTCGTTCAAGTAATGCACCAAAATCATCACGCACAGCAAGACGACTTTGCAGCTGTTGCATTGAGCGTTCGACATCCTCTCCAGCTTCTTTTGCAAGTAGATAAAACTCTTGAGCTTTTTCTAAATTTTGTGGCACATTACCTAGCCCATCCTGGTAAATCTCAGCCAATTCCCTAGCCGCATCCCTCATTTGGTATTCTGCTGCTAGCTCTAGCCATTTCAGGGCTTTCTGGCTATCTTGTTGAACGCCCTCACCTCTTTTATAAGCATTACCAACATAGTAATAGGCATCAATTAAGCCATTTTCAGCAGCTTTTAAATACCATTTGAAGGCTTGCTTTTTATCCCCTTTAAAACCGTGTAAATTTGCTAAACCATACATTGCATGGGGAAGCCCCATTTCAGCAGCTTTGGTTAGGTATTTTTGCGCTTCAACATAATTGGTTGGAATATCCTCGTGAGCGTTGTAGAGCGTCCCAAGGTTATTATAAAGCGTCATTAAATCTTCATTGGTTAAATCTTGTTTATTCTTCTCAGCAAGCAAGTAATATTCTAATGCTTTAGGATAATTAATTGGAACTTCATATCCTATAACGCCATCATATACCTGCGCTAAGAGGTATGAAGCAAGCCCATGATTGTCATATTTCTCTAGCATTTGCATGCCTTTAAATGTGTCTTGCTCCACGCCAATGCCTAAAAGATAGAATCGTCCCAAACTAATTGTCGCTCGTTTATCGCCTTGACGAATGCCTTGCTCAAACCATTCCACTGATTTTTCAGGTTCGCCCATATTATCATAAAGCGCACCAATATTATTTGCCGCCAATGGATAACCCAATGCATTCGCGCGATGATATAACGTCATCGCTTTATCGTAATCGACTTCTTCCCCTTTACCAAGAGCATATACTCTCCCCAACTGATATATTGCCTCTGCATCACCTTGTTCTGCATGTTGCTTTAAGGCTTCAAGACTATTTTTGTCAGTCGAGCGAAATAAACTTAATAATGTTTTAAACATGGGACTTCCTTTGGGAGATAAATGTATTTCAATTGAATCGAAAGTGCGGTTGGATTTTTAACTAAATTGGATAATAGGCTCAGCACCGTTAAACCACTATCGTGGCAATTTAAGTAAGCATAATGGAGACTGGTTTTTACCCGGGCTTTTTAGGCTGAAGAATTAATATATTTATCGTTTAGTTGAGCTACCAAATAATATAGTATTTTATTCAACTATTCAATTACTCAGAAAAATAGCACTATAACATCAACTAATTAGCCTTTCCCTATAAATCATAAAAAAATTGAAATAAAAAACGGCAACATCCTTTATTGATGTCACCGTTTCTTTTAACAACGATTAAAAATTAGCTTGCGTAAACAGGAAGACGTTTGCAGATTGCCAATACTTTTTCTTTGGTTGCTGCAATCACTTGTTCTTCGTTTTCTTTGCCTAATGCATCTAATACATCACACATCCAGCCAGCTAATTCACGACAGTCTTGTTCATTAAAACCACGACGAGTCACTGCTGGTGTACCGACACGAATACCAGAGGTCACAAATGGTTTTTGTGGATCATTTGGTACAGAGTTTTTATTCACTGTGATATTCGCTTTACCTAACGCGGCATCCGCTGCTTTACCAGTTAAGCCTTGTTTGATGAAGCTCACTAAGAATAAATGGTTTTCTGTACCATTTGAAACCACGTCATAACCGCGTTGTTTAAACACTTCTACCATTGCTTTCGCATTTTTAATCACGTTTGCTTGGTATTCTTTATAAGCTGGTTCTAACGCTTCTTTGAAACATACCGCTTTCGCCGCAATAATGTGAACTAATGGACCACCTTGGTTTGCAGGGAAAACAGAAGATTGTAAGCGTTTATAAAGCTCTTCATCACCACAAGAAGAAAGGATTAAACCACCACGCGGACCACCTAAGGTTTTATGGGTAGTTGTTGTGACAACATGTGCGTATGGTAATGGGTTTGGATATAAACCTGCTGCGATTAAACCTGCAACGTGCGCCATATCCACAAATAAATACGCGCCTACTTCATCCGCGATTTCGCGCATTTTTTTCCAATCTACCACTTGAGAATAAGCAGAGAAACCCGCCACAATCATTTTTGGTTTGTGCTCTAATGCTTTTTGACGCACATTTTCATAGTCAATTAAACCATCAGCAGTGATACCATAAAGTACAGAATTATAGATTTTACCGGAGAAACTCACTTTCGCCCCGTGGGTTAAGTGACCACCGTGTGCTAAATCCATCCCTAAAATGGTATCGCCCGCATTGATTAATGCACCATATACCGCCGCATTAGCTTGTGAACCAGAATGTGGTTGTACGTTTACATAATCCGCACCAAACAACTCTTTAGCACGATCAATCGCTAACTGCTCGACAATGTCTGCGTACTCACAACCGCCGTAGTAACGTTTACCTGGGTAGCCTTCAGCATACTTGTTAGTAAACTGTGAACCTTGCGCTTCCATTACGCGTGGACTCGCATAGTTTTCAGACGCGATAAGCTCGATATGCTCTTCTTGACGACGATTTTCGTCCTGAATGGCTTGCCATAGAACCGGATCGTAATCAGCGATGTTCATACTTTTTTTAAACATTGTGTTTTCCTCGTTGTTTGCATTATTTGTGTATAGTTTACCTGTTTCTAGGCAAAAACTTAATCAAAAATTTCGACCATATTTTTCATTATTACAATGAAAAACATTCATTTATCTAAATCGAGCCTTTTTCTTTCACTAATTTTTCAATTAATTTAACTTCTTTTGTTTTCTCACCAGCACCGAGTTTACGGCATTGGCTGGTTTCTTTCGTATAAGTATTAAAATTTGTCATCCTTGTTGGACTTTTCATTTTAATCTTCATATCCAAATGATCACCACAACGATCACAAGGTGAAACAAATTCCTTATCTAATTCTTTAAATTCTGGAGATTGTTCAATAATTTTCGCGACTTGTGGTGAATGGGCTGTTTTAAATAGACGATCGGTAAAATCATAACTTAACTTACCATCACTCGCCTGCCATTTAGCTTTAGCTTGCAATAAATAACGCATCCAGCCTTCTTTTGTATCAATCTGTGAAATACCGCGTAGAAGCACAGTTTGATCCGCTCGATAAGTGACATAATCAAAATGCTCAACTGGCAAAGGTGCCTTGGCGGCGGGTTTCACATGACAAATCCAATCCCCCACCAACGCTTTTTCCTGTTCAGTTTGCTGATGCGCCGTTGCACATCCCGATAGCAATACAGCGACAAGACTACCTAATACTAATTTTCTCATAGTAATACTCCTTTTATTAAGTTGATTTCCGCACTATCAAAAATAAAGTGCGGTTAAAATCACGTTTGTTTTGTATCAAGCTTAAAATAATTGTATTTATTTCTTCACAAACCACTGATTCAATAACTGAATATCTTTGTCATTCTCTGTGACTCGTCGGCAAGTCGCAAAATCCTTATCTAAAATAAGTTGATTGCCATTCTGTTTAAGTTCAATTGGCATATTCACGTGATCGCCTGATTTGCTATAAAACGTAGCTAATTGCTCTTTTTCTTGTTTTTGTAATTTCTTATCTTGCTTGATGGCTTTCGCCACATTATTACTGTGCGCAGGCACCATCGCGCGATTAACAAAATCAAAACTCAAGACATTATTTTGGCTCTGCCATTTCACCTTACCTTTTGTTAAATAACGAATAGTTGTCTCTTTATCCAATTCAATGTAGGAAATGCCTCGCAAGGCGCCTGTTCCATCTGGCTTTAAGACAAAGTGATCTAAGCGATCGTAAGTTTGTTTATCTTGTGTCGGGATAGTATGACAAATCCACTCGCCATCTAATGTTGAACTTTGTGAGACATTTGAAGCCCCCGAGCAACCTGTTAATAATGCAGCAACAAGGCTACCTAATATTAATTTTCTCATGAGATACTCCTTTTATTGACAGTAGGGATAACGTTGTTCACAACAAAATAGGGAAATTTTCGTTTAATCAGGAATGTGTAAAAGGCGGCAGTTACATAAATCATCACTCTCAAATTCTGATATTTCACCTGCAACCTTATTCGGAATTGGGAATAAGCGTACAGTTAGTGGTTTATTTAAGCGAAATGCCATTGTTCCTGTATCGCGCATAATAGCGGCAATGCTTTCTGCCTTGACATCTCCCGCCACTGGGACTGTGTCTAAACCGATACCACATACTGCACTATAAGTCAGTAAAGCACGGATATCAAAATAGTGTTTTTGTGTCCCTTCGGCTAAACCTAAATCTTCTGTCACCGCCAACATCAATCCAGAAAACCCAACCAATGGCACATGTTGGATTGATTTAAACACTGTTGTCAGTAAAGCAGAAACCTCTACTGAACCAGCTGCACCAAAATAAGGCAATCCCATTAATTCATAGATTTTTGTCATGGATGAACAATTTTTAGATGGTGCCGCCGAACTATCAATGCCTGCAAATTCAAATTCACCCGATAATTTGACTGCACTTAACACCTCTAATACTTGATCTACATGATATTGCAGGGCTTGCGACATAGCTTGATAGCAATCAGCATAAAATTGATTATGAGGCGATTTTGGCACAGATTTTAATACTTCGACTAATAAATCGGGTGTTTCGAACCCAATGACAAAACTGTTTGGCAAATGACTTAGATGATAACCGGCGGGGAAATAAGGAATAAATGGCTTGCAGTTAAAATTCACCGTAAAGTTAAAATTACCTTCGCCACGTGGTGTGATGTTTGCAATTTTTTGTACGGCATAAACAGATTGCTCAATGAGTTCATTATCTAACACACCATTTTCATCTAATGGTACATTTACACAAGCATTACACAAGTCGCCATAAGCCGCGATTAACTCTGGCAATAACGCAATTTCCTCTTTATTTCTCGCTGCGCCTATTGCAAATCGAAGGCGAATTCCACTTTCATTAAATTTATTCAATAATTCCGTTAAATACTGCAAATCTGCTTTTGCTGTCTGCAAATTGGTTAAATCCAAATATTCACCAAAGGGATTGGTGATCACTCGAATCGATTGCAAGGTATAACCTGCTTTCTGCACAGCTGGCAATAATAAATCCACATCACGTTTCACCGAATAAAGGGCGCTTTCCCATTGGGATTTATCTTTATGTAATGTCAGAAAAAAACTTATTGTGCGAAGACGACATAATTCTTTATTTTTATAATCCATACGATTCCTTAACATTAAATGTCGTTATTTTTGCTGCTCACGTTCAACAGCACGATAGCCAATATCTCGACGATAAAAACGTCCAGTCCATTGAATTTGCTCAGCGAGTTTTAAGGCTTTTTGTTGCGCATCAAATACGCTTTCGCCTAATGCAGTAACACAAAGCACGCGACCACCATTTGTGACTAATTTTCCTTCTTTTTCTGCGACGCCCGCTAAGAAAACTTTCTCATTTTCGACCGCACTTTGTGGTAAACCGCTAATCACATCGCCTTTACGATAATCGCCTGGATAGCCTTCCGCGGCTAACACAATACCTAAGGACGCTTTTGGATTCCATTGGGATTTCACTTCATCCAATTTTCCCTCGCAAGCTTTAAGGCAAAGCTCAATGAGATCTGATTCAAGGCGTAGCATAATTGGCTGTGTTTCTGGATCGCCAAAACGGCAGTTAAATTCAATTACTTTCGGCTGACCATTTGACATGATCATTAGTCCTGCATACAAGAAACCGGTGTAAACATTGCCTTCTGCCGCCATACCATTAACCGTTGGATAAATAACTTCACGCATAATGCGATCATGAATTTCAGGTGTCACCACTGGTGCAGGCGAATACGCCCCCATGCCACCAGTATTTAAACCTGTATCATTTTCGCCCACGCGTTTATGATCTTGACTGGTTGCCATTGGCTCGACGTTTTTACCGTCCACCATGACGATAAAGCTGGCTTCTTCGCCATCTAGAAACTCTTCAATCACCACTCGGCTACCCGCTTCACCAAAGGCATTGCCTGAAAGCATATCACGTACAGCGTCTTCCGCTTCTTGCAATGTCATTGCAACGATTACCCCTTTACCCGCCGCTAAACCATCCGCTTTAACGACAATTGGTGCACCTTTCTCACGCAAGTACGCCAATGCAGGTTCTACTTCGGTGAAGTTTTGATATTCTGCCGTTGGGATTTTATGACGAGCGAGGAAATCTTTGGTAAATGCTTTTGAACCTTCCAATTGTGCAGCCGCTTGAGTTGGGCCAAAAATTTTCAATCCAGCAGCCCGAAATGCATCAACTACCCCAATCACTAATGGTGCTTCAGGGCCAACAATGGTTAATCCAATTTGTTTATCTTGAGCAAATTTCACTAAGGCAGGGATATCTGTCGCAGAAATATTCACGTTTTCTACTTTGTGTTCCAATGCGGTACCTGCGTTGCCCGGTGCGGCAAAAACTTTATCTGCTAATGGAGATTGTGCTGCTTTCCATGCTAAGGCGTGTTCACGACCGCCATTTCCGATGATGAGGATGTTCATATTGCTCCTTGTATCTTTTTAAATTTAATCCCCTCTTTAGCAAAGAGGGGAAGGGGAGATTTGGCAGAAGTTATTTCAACCTCATAGTATATTTAGCATCGTTTAAATCTCCCCCTCGCCCCCTCTTTGCTAAAGAGGGGGATAGTTAGATAAATTAATGTCTAAAATGACGCATTCCAGTTAATACCATCACCATATTATGTTCATCCGCTGCATCGATGACTTCTTGATCGCGCATTGAACCACCTGGATGGATAACACATTGAATCCCTACTTTCGCCGCCGCATCAATACCGTCACGGAATGGGAAGAACGCATCAGATGCCATCACACAACCGGCTACGGTTAAACCTTCATCCTGTGCCTTAATACCTGCAATCTTCGCAGAATATACGCGGCTCATTTGGCCTGCACCAATGCCGATAGTTTGATTGTCTTTGGCATAAACAATAGCATTGGATTTCACAAATTTCGCTACTTTCCAGCAGAATAATAAGTCTTTTAATTCTTGTTCAGTTGGTTGACGTTTACTTACCACTTTTAAATCATCCACGCCAACCATGCCTAAATCCGCATCTTGTACTAATAAACCGCCGTTTACACGTTTGAAATCTAGACGTTCAGAACGTGAAGTCCATTCACCACATTCAAGTAAACGAACATTTTTCTTACGTTTCACCACTTCTTGCGCTTCAGCTGATACTTTCGGCGCAATAATCACTTCAACAAATTGGCGTTCTACAATTTCAGTCGCAGTTTTTTCGTCTAATTCACGGTTGAAAGCAATAATGCCGCCAAATGCAGAAGTTGGATCGGTTTGGTAAGCACGGTTATAAGCTTCTAAAATATCTTTACCTAAAGCCACACCACATGGATTAGCGTGTTTAACGATCACGCAAGCCGGCTCATCAAATTCTTTCACGCATTCAAGTGCTGCATCGGTGTCAGCAATATTATTGTAAGACAAGGCTTTACCTTGTAATTGATGAGCGGTGGCTACGCTCGCTTCTTTCACATTTAAATCAACGTAGAAAGCCGCATTTTGATGGGAATTCTCGCCGTAACGCATGGTTTGTTTGCGCACGAAGTTAAGGTTTAAAGTACGTGGGAATTGACCGCACTTCGCATTCGCGTCTTCTTCCTCTGCCACATGATACGGTTTCACCATTTGTCCAAAATAGTTGGCAATCATAGAATCATATTGAGCGGTATGTTCAAATGCTTTAATCGCAAGGTCAAAACGAGTTTCAAGTGTTAGGCTGTTTTGGTGTTTATCCATTTCAGCAAGAATGGCGTTGAAATCATGATTATTCACCACGATCGCCACATCTTTATGGTTTTTCGCTGCAGAACGCACCATGGTTGGCCCACCGATATCGATATTTTCTACCGCATCAGCCAAGGTGCAATCTGGTTTAGCCACGGTAGCTGCAAATGGATATAAATTCACAACGACCATATCAATGCCTTCAATGCCATGTTGCTGCATGATAGCATCATCTGTACCACGGCGACCAAGAATCCCGCCATGCACTTTTGGATGCAAGGTTTTCACACGACCGTCCATCATTTCAGGGAATCCCGTATAATCAGACACTTCAGTCACCGGCAAACCATGCTGCTCCAACAATTTTGCGGTACCGCCTGTGGAAAGTAGTTTTACACCTCGCTGTACTAAGCCTTGAGCAAATTCTACGATACCGGTTTTATCAGAAACACTCAGTAAAGCCTGACGAATTGGACGATCTGTCATTACATTTTCCTTTCATTAAATGGTTAAAAATAAGCGCGGGGAATTATAACGCAAACGTTTGCGTTTATGTAGAAAAAATTTTCCTGGTAAGCGCACTTCAAGGTTCGACTGCTTATTATTTAGGAGGTTTAAAAAATAAAAAAGCCCGCAAAATGCGGGCAACCTAACAGTGTGAATAATGTGATTAGCGTTTGCGGTTATCTAAAGAAAATGCACCGGCACCAGCAAACACAAAATAGAAGAACACGAGAGAGTAAAGTAAAGCAAGTTCACCACCGTTCGCGATTGGGAAGAATAAATTCCCTTTACCTGCAACGTGCATAAAGAAATACGCATAAGCCATTTGACCCGAAAGGATAAATGCCGCAGGGCGAACAAATAAACCTAAAATTAATAGGATTGAACCGACAATCTCGATTACTCCACCGACAATCATCATTGGATCACCCACTGCGCCGTTACCGCCCGTCATTGAAATTGGGAATTCCCAGAATTTCGCTGTGCCGTGTAAGATAAACATATACGCAGCGATGATACGTAATAAAGCTAAAACATACGGAGAGTATTTTTCTAAATTTTTCATAAAGTTTTCCTAATAAAAAGTAATTTGAGAACGGGGTGTATATTAATGATTAACTCAAAGCCAAACAATACCTCAAATCGAAAAGGACTTTTTACTATTAGGAAATAATTTTACGCTTTACTGATTTTCTCAATCCATTGTAAAAACTCAACGGGCGGCATGAATCCGTTAACACGACTTCCCTCAATTTCTTTTCCATCTCGGTTAAAGAACAAAATAGTCGGTAAACCTAACACTTTATATTTTGCCATTAAAGCGCGGTTTTCTTCGGAGTTTTTTGTCATATCAACCTGAAGGAGCAGCATGTCACCAAAGGCTTTTTGGACACTAGGATCACTAAATGTTTCTTTTTCAAACTCTTTACAAGCCACACACCAATCCGCATAAAGATCGAGCATCACAAGCGATTTGTTATTTTCTGACAGTGCTTGTTGCAATTCAGCTTCGCTTCCCACTTTCTTAAATTCAACATGAGAAACTGCCTTATTTTCGACCGCACTTGGTACTGAGCCTTCACCCCAAATCCAAGCTTGAAGCGGTTTAACACTAATCATAGCTGCCACTAAAAAGAAAATTCGGAATACCCAACCTGTGCCATTTTTTGGCATTTGGAAAGCAAACCAAATGAAAAATGCAGTACCCAGCATCGCCCATAATCTTGGTGTCCATTCATCCGGCAAAATACGAGAAATTAAGAATACTGGTAACGCGAGCATCACAAAGCCAAAGAGCTTTTTAACGGTTTCCATCCACATGCCTGATTTAGGCAGGATTTTATTCCCAAATAAAGTGATTAAAATCAGCGGTACGCCCATGCCCAACGCAAGCAAATAAAGCGTGATCGCGCCAGTAAATAAATCCCCACTCTGCGCCACATAAAGCAATGCGCCAGAAAGCGGTGCTGACGTACAAGGCGAAGCCACAAGCCCTGCAATCATCCCCATTAAGAACACGCCACCAAAGGCACCGGCTTTTTGCTGTTGGCTAAGTAAAGACAGTTTTGTTTGTAAGGAGCTTGGAAGCTGTAAGGTAAATACACCGAACATCGACAATGCTAACAAAACAAAGATGATTGATAAGCCAATCATCACGTAAGGATGTTGCAACGCCACTTGGAATGGCAAACCAATTGCCGCCACAATCAAGCCTAGCAAGGTATAAGTCAGTGCCATCCCCTGCACATATACAAAACTTAATGCGAAAGCGCGCCACATATTAGGGCGTTGATTTTGACCAATCACGATCGCTGAAAGCAACGGCAGCATTGGCAACACACAAGGGGTAAAAGCCAAACCTAAGCCCAATAAGAAAAAGCCAAATACGGCATATTTACTGTTAAATAAACTTTCCGCTAAACGGTCTTGCTCAGCTTTAGGTTGTGCTGAAAGTGCGGTCGATTTTTCCGATGTTTTTTCAGTATTAGCGACCTGTGCGATAGGTAAATCGGCTACTTTGATTTCTTTCACTTCAGGGGGATAACAAAAGCCCGATGTACAACCTTGGTAAGCAATTTCAACCACATCTTCTGCTTTTAATGGTGGGTGATTTACTTTAAAAATAGCTTGCACAGGCTTTTTGAAAATCTTCATTAAGCCAAAATAAGGATCGTTATAATCTTCAGGGGAAATAGAAAATATCGGCACATCAAATGATGAGGTTTCCGCTTGGTTGAGATTCACGGAAATTTTCTCTTGATAGAGATAATACCCTTCTGCTATCGACCAATTGACGATCACATTTTCTTGATTCTCGCTTTTCGCAGCTGAAAATTGAAAAGCGTCATCCACAGGTAAGAAAGCCGGTTTCTTATCAAAAAGACCGGCTTGAGTGGAAAGTGCGGTAAAAATAAAAAATAAAAAAAGAAGAATTCGCTTCATCATAAAGTTCCAACTATTGTTCCTACTAAAATTCTAGCATAGATGAGCGGAATGTTAATAATTTATGACTTAGATCATAAAATTAAATGTAATTTAAAAAAAAGACTGCACATTTCTGTTGTTACAGCAATGTTACAATTATAGAATATGCCCATAACGAAGTATAACAAGGAGCAATGAATGGCTACCCCAAAAATTCTCATCGTGGAAGATGAAGCGGTAACCCGTAATACGTTAAGAGGAATTTTTGAAGCTGAGGGCTATGAGGTATTACAAGCACAAGATGGTGCGGAAATGTATCGTCAGTTAAACTCAGAAACGGTCAATCTCATCGTATTAGATATCAACTTACCTGGTAAAAATGGTTTATTACTGGGGCGTGAATTACGTGAGAAAGCTGCAATTCCATTAATCTTCCTCACGGGACGAGATAACGAGGTCGATAAAATTTTAGGCTTGGAAATTGGGGCAGATGATTATCTCACTAAGCCATTTAACCCAAGAGAGCTCACCATTCGTGCGAGAAATTTATTACATCGTACCATGACACTAAATGGCAAAGAACCCCATTTACAACGTGAGAACTATCGTTTTAATGGGTGGACGCTGGATTTAAATAGCCACAATTTAATCACACCTGAAGGCGTTGAATTTAAACTGCCTCGTAGTGAATTCCGTGCCATGTTGCATTTCTGCGAAAACCCTGGCAAATTGCAAACTCGTGAAGAATTATTGCTAAAAATGACAGGACGTGAATTAAAACCACAAGATCGTACTGTGGATGTGACAATTCGTCGCATTCGCAAACATTTTGAAGATCATCCTAATACCCCAGAAATCATTGCTACCGTGCATGGTGAAGGCTATCGTTTCTGTGGTGAATTAGAAGAATAATCTATCATTTAGTAATAAAAGGCTGAGTCAAATCAGCCTTTTGTTTTTTGCTATCCACGGCGAGATTCGGTAAAATCAACACCAATTTAAGATTAATGAACAACGGATAATAATGACCAAGAAGAAAGTCAAAGTCGGCTCCAATACCATTGCGTTAAATAAACGAGCTCGACACGAATATTTTATTGAAGATGAAATTGAAGCCGGTCTTGAATTACAAGGTTGGGAAGTGAAATCAATGCGCGCAGGTAAAGCCAATATCAGCGACAGCTATATCATTTTTAAAAACGGGGAAGCCTATTTATTTGGTGCGACCATTCAACCATTAAGCTTGGCTTCTACTCACGTGGTTTGCGATCCGACGCGTACACGTAAGCTTTTATTGAATAAACGTGAACTGGATAATCTTTTCGGTAAATCAAGCCGTGATGGTTTTACCATTGTTGCCCTTTCTCTTTATTGGAAAGGCCCTTGGGCAAAGATCAAAATCGGCCTTGCGAAAGGTAAAAAACAACATGATAAACGTGATGATATTAAAGAGCGTGAATGGAAAGTGGCGAAAGAGCGTATTATGAAAAACGCGCACCGTGGATAACTCCCCCTCCAAACAGACAAAATGCCTTTCAACCGAAAGGCATTTTTCTTTTTCTCAATATGAAAAAAATTCTCATGGTTATGAATAAAATTATATTGATAATCATTCTCTTTTGAATTAGTATCTTCGCCCAATTCTTTTCGTTATATAAGGAGCTCTAATGAAAAAAGGCATTCACCCTGAAAATTATCGTACCGTTTTATTTTATGATTCCAACGCGAAACAAGGCTTTCTGATCCGTTCTTGTGCTAAAACTAACAACACCATGAAATGGGAAGATGGTAATGAATACCCTGTATTTATGTGTGATACTTCATCTGCTTCCCACCCGTTTTATACTGGTAAAACTCGTCAAATTGGTAACGAAGGTCGTGCAAGTGAATTTGCAAGCCGTTACGGTAAATTTGGCGCATTTAAATCAAAATAGGAATATTCAATGAAAGTATTATCTTCACTCAAAAGTGCAAAAAACCGTCCTGGCTGCAAAATTGTTCGTCGCCACGGTGTCGTTTATGTCATTTCGAAAACCAACCCTCGCTTTAAAGCGCGTCAAGGTGGGAAAAAGAAAGGTTAACCCCAATAAAAAAAGAGCGGTCAAATTTCCGCTCTTTTTTTCATTTAGGCATTAAGGTTTGTAAATAAACTCAACGCCTTCTTCATCTTCTTCGTCCCAATCATCCCAGTCGTCATCTTCATCATCAAATTGATGCTCAGCGAGCTGTTCTTGATGGTAGTCTTCCCATTTGAATTTCACTTCTTCTGGTTTATTTTCTTCTACTTCCGCATCACGTGGATTTGCTTCAATGAAATCCATAATATCACGACAAAGTGGTGGCACATTTTTACCGGTTGCGGCAGAAATAAGGTGATAGCCTTCTTCCCAACCAAGACGTTCGGTAATCTCTTGTGCTCGTTCATGTGCCTCTTCTTCAGTCATCGTATCAATTTTATTGAAGACTAACCAACGCGGTTTATCTGCCAATTTTTCGCTATATTGGAATAATTCAGACTCGATGATCGCAATATTATCCGCAGGATCGGATTCATCAATTGGGTTAATATCCACTAAATGAATTAACACACGACAACGTTCCAAGTGTTTTAAGAAACGAATTCCTAAACCTGCACCATCTGATGCGCCTTCAATCAATCCAGGAATATCTGCCACTACAAAGCTATGGCTCTCATCCACTTTCACTACACCTAAACTTGGCACTAAAGTGGTAAATGGATAATCAGCAACTTTTGGTTTTGCAGCTGAAACGGCACGAATAAAGGTCGATTTACCTGCATTTGGTAAACCTAACATCCCGACATCCGCAAGAAGCATCAATTCTAATAATAAATCACGTTTTTCCCCAGGTGTCCCCATGGTTTTTTGGCGAGGTGCACGGTTCACTGAAGATTTGAAACGTGTATTACCTAAACCATGATAACCACCTTTCGCCACTAACATTTTGGCACCATGCTTTGTTAAATCTCCAAGCACTTCTTTGGTGTCATTATCAATTGCACGCGTTCCCACCGGCACACGTAATGTAATATCTTTACCGCGACGACCTGTACAATCTGAACTATGCCCATTCTCACCGCGTTCTGCGGCAAAACGTTTCGTAAAGCGATAATCGATCAAGGTATTTAAATTTTCATCTGCAACCAAATAAACATCACCGCCATCACCGCCATCACCGCCATCAGGGCCGCCTTTTGGGATAAATTTTTCACGGCGGAAACTTACACAACCGTTTCCACCATCCCCTGCTTCCACACGAATCAGGGCTTCATCAATAAATTTCATAAAAACTCTCCAATATTTAACCGCACTTTACTTTGATTGCGGTAATAACTTATGTCCGATTGCCGACAAAATTGCTCCGCATACTACAACAAACGCCCCGATATAGCTAATCATATTTAATTCTGGCGCAGCAAAATTATCAGGGCTCGCATAATGCGCAAGATGAGCAAAGAAAATGGTAAATAGCGGTACCAAGGTAATCACAACGCTTACTTTAGAAACTTCCCAACGATTAAGGGCTTCAGCATAAGCGCCATAACCAAATAAGGTATTTAAACAACAATAAACCAAACAACCAAACGCTAACGGGCTGAGTTCTCTCACTTGTGAAAATTCAGCAATAGGCGTAAATACCAAAAGACAACCAAAATAAATCATTAATAAAATTTGTGGTGAACTAAAACGACGAAGCATTAATTTCTGTGCCATACCATAAGCCACCCAAATTAACGAGCCAGCCAGACTTAATAATACGCCTGTTAAATAGCGACTTTCTCCTTGAAACCCATCTAGCTTATCATTGAAGAAAAGCACTAACCCTACAAGTAATAAGACTAAACCTATTTTTTGGTGTAATCCGAGCTTTTCTTTAAAGACAAAAAGACCACAAATCAACATGCCAAAAGAGGAAAAGTGAATAAAAATTTGAGCCGAAGAAGGATCGATAAACTTAAGTGAGCTATTAAATAAGAAGAAGTTACCAGACAACCCTATGACACCAATGACTACCAACCAAATAAATTGACCACCTTTCAAAAATTGTGGCAATTTTTTCTTATAGGCAAGCAAAATAAAGAGTGCTAAAAATGCCACAATAAAGCGATACCACACGATCGTTTGTGGTGTCATCACGGATAAAACCTGTTTTAACGCAATGGGTAAAGATCCCCATGCCATCGCTGTAATTAAAGCAAATAGAAATCCTAAAAGAGGTTGTTGTTTCATGATGTCTTCCTTTATTTGGCTAAAGCACAGTTAGGAATTCAGGTAAATTTCATTCTAAGAAATATTGAAGAGAATGAATGACAGTGCCAAGATAACAGATTTGATTAATGATTGTAAATCACAGGTAAGAAAACAAAGAAAACGCCCCACAGATAATGCGGGGCGTTTATCAAATCAGATGTAAAATTATTCAGTTACAATACTTACGTATTTACGGCTTTTCTCGCCTTTAACTTCAAATTTTACTTTACCGTCAGCGGTAGCAAATAAGGTGTGGTCACGACCCATACCTACGTTGTTACCTGCGTGGAATTTAGTACCACGTTGACGTACAATGATGCTACCTGCTAATACAGATTCGCCACCGAAACGTTTAACACCAAGGCGTTTAGCTTCAGAATCACGACCGTTACGAGTTGAACCACCAGCTTTTTTAGTTGCCATCTACTTGATCTCCTCTGAAATTATGCTTGAATCCCAGTGATTTTCACTTCTGTGAACCACTGACGATGACCTTGTTGTTTACGGCTGTGTTTACGACGACGGAACTTAACGATTTTAACTTTATCGCCACGACCTTGTGCCACAACTTCAGCCACTACTTTCGCGCCAGCTACTACTGGTGCACCAATTTTAACATCTTCACCATTAACGACCATCAACACTGAGTCGAACTCAACTGTTGCGCCAGTTGCAAGTTCAAGTTTTTCTAAACGAACTACTTGACCTTCGCTCACACGGTGTTGTTTACCGCCACTTTGGAAAACTGCGTACATAAATACTCCGCTATAAATTGTGCTTCTCCGTTACTATTTTCGGTCCGCACTTCAAAATTCATATAAATAGGTCGCAAATTCTACGGAAAAAACAACTCGATCGCAAGCACTTATTTGCAATAAAATAAAAAAAAGCGCTTTTCCTCGAGTTTAATTTCAGAAACCCTGAAAAATCGGGTAAAATTCACCGCACTTTTCTTTTATATACACAACCATCGAACCAAATGAAGATGAACAAACAAGATTTAATGGATATGCATGCCATCCAAGCATTAACAGATGCGGATATGCAGAAAGTCAACCAAGCCATTTTAGCACAAATTAACTCCGATGTGCCGATGGTTAATCAGCTTGGTTTTTATATTGTACAAGGTGGCGGAAAACGTATTCGACCACTTATTGCGGTTTTAGCGGCGCGTGCATTAGGTTACGAAAGCGATAAAGTAGCCACTTGTGCAACCTTTGTAGAATTTATTCATACTGCTTCCTTATTACATGATGATGTGGTGGATGAATCGGATATGCGTCGTGGTCGAGCAACAGCAAACTCTGCCTTTGGCAATGCCGCTAGCGTATTAGTGGGCGACTTCATTTATACTCGTGCATTCCAATTAGTGGCGCAGTTACAATCATTAGATATTCTTCGCATTATGGCGGACGCCACCAACGTATTGGCTGAAGGTGAAGTTCAACAATTGATGAACGTGAACGATCCCGATACCACGGAAGAAAGCTATATGCGTGTGATTTATAGTAAAACAGCACGCTTATTTGAAGTAGCGGCACAATCTGTTGCAATTGTTGCGGGTGCTGAAAAATCAATTGAAACCGCATTTCAAGAATATGGTCGCTATCTTGGTACCGCATTCCAATTAGTGGATGACGTGCTAGATTACAGCGCTAATGCAGCTGCATTAGGTAAAAATGTGGGTGACGACCTCGCTGAAGGTAAACCTACTCTTCCTTTATTACACGCAATGCGTCACGGTAATCCACAACAAGCCGCGCTTATTCGCGAAGCCATTGAACAAGGCGGAAAACGTGATGCGATCGATGAAGTACTTGCGATTATGGCTGAACATAAATCCCTTGATTACGCGATGGATCGTGCGAAACAAGAAGCCCAAAAGGCCGTTGATGCGATTCAGATTTTGCCGGAAAGTGAATATAAACAAGCGTTAATTTCTCTAGCTTATTTATCTGTTTCTAGGAGCTATTAAATGGAGCTTAAATGGATTACAGATAATTTATTTCCCAATTTTGTTCAAAATCTATCAATAATTGCAAGTATACTGGGAACGGTTATAACATTTTGTGTGTGGCTTAAAACGAATAAGCTATATAAACTGTATAATGAAAAAAGTTCTAACTTTTACATTACAGATCAGATTTCTCAAGCGTATGAGGAATACACTAATGTGATTACTATAAAGAGTGATTTTGAGGAACGAAAGTTAGATGTATGGAGGCTAATAAAAAAGATTAACGGAATTGTTATTACTTACGAATATCCAACAACATCAATTGGCAAACATGTCGGTACATTTAAATCTGATACAGAGATGTTTATTAATCTTTCAAAGGATAATTTAACATATGATAATGCTTGGAGTTATTACGATTATTTAGCAAATCTGTATCAAGCATTAAGAAATATACAAGCGTTAAACGCGAGAAAAACCGCATAATTACTAAAGAGATGTTTATATGACTGCAAACGAAATTTCTATTATTAATGAATTACTAAAAAAGTCAGTAGAAGATATTGTTACGTGGAATATGGTAGTTCCACCAAGAATTTTATCTGAGACTACTGAGTTCACTATAATCTCATGTTATATAGCTTCTGGTCTAAATAACAATTCAGGAAAGTTATATCTATTTAAATATAGAGTACCTGAGTACTTAGGTGAATATGATAAGTTTTTCAACTTAGAAAAGGTTGGATTAGCTCTTATTAATAATGATCAAATAACTTGGCAAAATATAAATGATTCAATTCCTGCTCATAGCTTATATGAATATGTCAGTAATAAATATTCTGGGATACAAAATATCTTTAACGTATGATAGAACAACAATCTCAAAGTGCGGTCGGTTTTCAACATAAAACACGCAAACAAAAACCGCGCAAAGATCCGAACGCACCTTTTATTCGTGAAAAACTCGAATTACCTGAAGGGCATAATAAGCTACTTCTCCACTCTTGCTGTGCGCCTTGTTCGGGTGAAGTGATGGAGGCTATTTTGGCTTCTGGTATTGAGTTTACGATTTATTTTTACAATCCGAATATTCATCCATTAAAAGAATATTTAATTCGTAAAGAAGAAAACATTCGTTTCGCCCAAAAATTTGGGATTCCATTTATCGATGCAGACTACGATCGCCAACAATGGTTTGATCGCGCAAAAGGTATGGAATGGGAACCTGAACGTGGCATTCGCTGCACCATGTGTTTTGATATGCGTTTTGAAAAAGCGGCTGAATATGCTCATGAACATGGTTTCCCTGTATTTACCAGCTGCCTTGGTATTTCTCGCTGGAAAGATATGGATCAAATTAATGGTTGTGGTCACCGTGCGGCTGAAAAATATGATGATGTGATTTATTGGGATTACAACTGGCGTAAAGCAGGTGGATCGCAACGCATGATCGAAATCAGTAAGCGTGAACGTTTTTATCAACAGGAATATTGTGGCTGTGTTTATTCTTTACGAGACAGCAATAAATGGCGTGAAGAAACAGGGCGACAAAAAATTGAAATTGGTAGACTCTATTACACGCCAGATTAAAAAACACATAAAAAAAGAACCGCACTTTCAACATGCGGTTCTTTTTTATTTAATCTACGATGGTACGCCCACCTAATGCATTCTCTAAAGAATGATCTAACTGCTGAATTCGCGTACATAACACGTTTTCAATCTGGGCATTTTTATTTTTTTCTTGGGTTAATTCAAAACTTAAATTCAAGGCAACAATAGAAAGCACACGGTCTAACTGCAATAAACCTGTACGCTCTTTCATTTCAGACACTTGAAGATCTAAATTACGCGCCGCTTGACGCAAAATCTCTTCTTGTTCTGCAGGGACATTCAAGCGCAGCACTTGCCCTAATACAACAACTTCAACCAGTTTTAATGACATGTTATTCCCTTATGTTGAATGCTCAAGTGAGCCTATTATGCCACAGCCAAACGCCTTCGTCATAATTTTTACGTTTAATTGACCACACTTTATCCGTTCGCCCCATTTCGCAATTTACGCTATAATGCGACACTTTTCATTATTTTTGAACGGAATATTTATGCCAACTATCGCTCCAAATCCATTAGTCCTAGTGGACGGTTCATCTTATTTATATCGTGCTTTTCATGCATTTCCGCCACTCACCAATTCAGCCGGCGAGCCGACCGGTGCCATGTACGGTGTATTAAATATGCTTAAAAGCCTGATTTCGCAAGTGCAACCGAGCCATATTGCGGTAGTCTTTGATGCAAAAGGCAAAACGTTTCGTGATGAAATGTTTGAGCAATATAAATCCCATCGTCCACCGATGCCGGACGATCTGCGCAAACAAATTCAACCGTTACACGATATTATCCGAGCCCTTGGCATTCCTCTTTTAGTTATTGAAGGTGTAGAAGCCGATGATGTCATCGGTACTCTAGCGGTAGCGGCTTCCAAAGCGAATCAAAAAGTTTTGATCAGTACCGGCGATAAGGACATGGCGCAGCTAGTAGATGACAACATTATGTTGATCAACACCATGAATAATACCTTATTGGATCGCGATGCTGTGATTGAAAAATACGGTATTCCACCAGAACTCATCATTGATTACTTAGCGCTAATGGGCGATAGTGCCGATAATATTCCTGGTGTAGCTGGTGTGGGTGAAAAAACGGCTCTCGGTCTCTTGCAGGGTATCGGCAGTATGGCAGAAATTTATGCCAACTTAGACAAAGTGGCCGAATTGCCAATCCGTGGAGCAAAAAAATTAGGTGATAAATTATTGGCTGAAAAAGAAATGGCCGATTTATCCTATCGCCTTGCCACGATCAAAACCGATGTCGCTCTCGATATCACTCCGGAGCAACTTACCCTTGGTGCAAGCAATAACGATCAACTTACCGAATATTTCGGCCGTTATGAATTTAAACGTTGGCTCAATGAAGTGATGAATGGCGCTGATTCCATCACTAATAATAACGAACAACCGACCAAGATTAATCACTATCAAGCTACGCCTGCCCTCGCTCAAGACAATAGCGATGAAGCATTGCCGGCAATTCAAATTGATCGCAGCCGTTATGAAACCTTGCTCACTGAAGCAGATTTAAATCGTTGGGTGGAAAAACTCAAGCAAGCTAAACTTTTTGCGTTGGATACAGAAACCGATAATTTAGATTATATGGCTGCCAACTTAGTGGGGATTTCCTTTGCGTTAGAAAACGGCGAGGCGGCTTATTTACCGCTACAATTAGATTATTTAGGCGCACCAAAAACTCTCGAAAAAACAACCGCACTTACGTTGTTAAAACCGATTTTAGAAAATCCTACTATTCAAAAAGTCGGGCAAAACTTCAAATACGATCTCACCATCTTCGCCCGTAATGGCATCGATGTGCAAGGTGTGGCTTTCGACACTATGCTTGAATCCTATGTACTCAACAGCACAGGCCGTCATAATATGGACGATCTGGCGAAACGTTATTTAGGGCATCAAACCATTAGTTTTGAAGAGATTGCAGGCAAAGGTAAAAATCAGCTGACCTTTAACCAAATTCAGTTGGAACAAGCCGCCGAGTACGCGGCGGAAGATGCTGATGTAACAATGAAACTGCAACAAGTGCTATGGGAAAAACTCTCCAAAGAACCCACTCTTGAAAAACTCTTTAAAGAAATGGAATTGCCGTTGTTAGGCGTGCTTTCCCGTATGGAACGTCGCGGTGTTTTAATTGATAGCGATGCACTATTCCTACAATCCAACGAAATCGCTAACCGTTTAAGTGAATTAGAAGAACAGGCCTATGTCTTGGCGGGGCAGCCATTTAATTTGGCCTCAACCAAACAATTACAGGAAATTTTATTTGATAAATTAGGTTTGCCGGTTATTCAAAAAACACCAAAAGGCGCGCCATCCACCAACGAGGAAGTATTGGAGGAACTGGCATTTAGTCATGAATTACCGAAAGTGTTGGTAGAACATCGTGGTCTCAGCAAACTAAAATCCACCTACACTGATAAATTGCCGCAAATGGTAAATCCACAAACGGGTCGAGTGCATACTTCCTACCATCAAGCGGTGACAGCTACCGGTCGTCTTTCATCAAGTGATCCGAATCTGCAAAACATTCCGATTCGTAATGAAGAAGGTCGCCGTATTCGTCAGGCCTTCATTGCGCGCGAAGGCTTTACTGTTGTTGCAGCCGACTATTCACAAATCGAACTACGCATTATGGCGCACCTATCTCAGGATCAGGGCTTAATTAATGCTTTTACCCAAGGCAAAGATATTCACCGCTCTACTGCGGCAGAAATCTTTGGGGTAGCACTGGATGAAGTGACGTCCGAACAACGCCGCAATGCTAAGGCAATTAACTTCGGTTTAATTTATGGTATGTCTGCCTTTGGCTTATCGCGCCAACTCAGCATTGGCCGTGCCGATGCTCAGAGCTATATGGATTTATATTTCAAACGCTATCCTGGCGTACAAACTTTTATGCATGATATTCGTGAAAAAGCTAAAGCCCAAGGCTATGTGGAAACCCTATTCGGCCGTCGTTTATATCTACCAGATATTAACTCTTCTAATGGTATGCGCCGTAAAGCAGCCGAACGTGTCGCGATCAATGCACCAATGCAAGGTACCGCCGCAGACATTATCAAACGTGCCATGATTCAATTGGATCAAAAACTACAAAATGATCCCGATATCGCGATGATTATGCAAGTGCACGATGAATTGGTGTTTGAAGTGCGGTCAGAAAAAGTCGAGTTTTATAGCAAACTCATCAAAACACACATGGAAAGCGCAGCTGATTTAGTGGTGCCATTGATTGTAGATGTGGGGCAAGGCACTAACTGGGATGAGGCGCACTAAGGAATTTAGTCATGAATAAAGTTATTCAAAGTCAGCACTTTACGGCAGAACGTGCTTGGGGAGCACTGGATATTACCAATATGAATGGCATTTCCGTGCGTCTTCACTGGACAGATAAACCTTACAAATGGCATATCAATGACGGTGAAGAAGTCTTTGCTGTCATGGATGGTACGGTGGAAATGCATTACAAAGAAGAGGGCCTAGAGAAAGCCGTATTGCTCCATGCGGGTGATATTTTTTATGCGGGTATTGGTACCGAACATGTTGCTCATCCACAAGGCGAAGCGCGCATATTAGTCATAGAGAAAGAAGACAGCATTTAACAGACTTAAAAAGAATTTTATGAATCAAGAAAGACTCAACGAAATCGAAAAACCATTACTTCATCTTGTAGAACGCGATGTGGTTCCGGCACTTGGCTGTACTGAACCTATCTCTTTAGCGCTTGCAGCAGCAACTGCAGCCAAATATTTAGGCAAAACACCGGAGCGTATTGAAGCTAAAGTATCACCAAACTTAATGAAAAATGGTTTAGGTGTTGCAGTACCGGGAACGGGCATGGTGGGCTTGCCTATTGCCGCGGCGATTGGTGCTTTAGGCGGTGATCCTGAGGGTGAATTGGAAGTATTAAAACACATCACGCCAGAGCAAGTATCCCAAGCCAGGGCGATGCTTGATAACAAGCTCGTTAATGTGGATATTCATCAAACCGAGCATATTTTATATTCTGAAGCTGTGTTGTTTTCAGATAATGACCGAGTGAAAGTAGCCATTCAAGATCAACACACCAACATCATTTTGATTGAAAAAAATGGCGAGGTCATTTTTGAGAAAGAACACGATCAATGTGCGGATTGCGATCCCTATGATATTTTCAAACAGGTGAGCGCACGTGAAATCTTTGAATTTTCTTGTGAAGTTGAGCTCGATAAAATCCGTTTTATCGGACAAGCTGCCGCCCTCAACCGCGCGCTATCTGACGAAGGATTGCGCGAAAATTACGGTTTACACATTGGCAGAACATTACGCAAACAAGTTGGTAGTGGCTTAATGTCAGATGATTTACTCAGTAAAATTATGATTGAAACCACCGCAGCCTCCGATGCCCGTATGGGTGGGGCTACATTGCCAGCGATGAGTAATTCCGGCTCAGGTAACCAAGGTATTGCTGCGACTATGCCCGTAGTTGTGGTCGCCGATTATTTAAACGTGGATGAAGAAAAACGTCTCCGTGCACTCTTCTTATCACACTTAATGGCCATTTATATCCACAGTAAATTACCCAAACTGTCTGCCCTTTGTGCGGTAACAACCGCCTCAATGGGAAGCTGTGCGGGTATCGCCTATTTGCTTACAGGTAAATTTGAAACAGTGAGCATGGGGATTTGCAGCATGATTGGTGACATCAGCGGGATCATCTGCGATGGCGCATCTAATAGCTGTGCGATGAAAGTGTCCACCAGTGTGGCTTCTGGCTATAAATCAGTACTCATGGCGATGGATGAAACCCATGTTACAGGCAATGAAGGTATCGTTGAACACGATCTCGATCGCACTATCGACAATCTATGCTCAATTGCTTCTAAGAGTATGCACCACATCGATCGCCAAGTAATTGAAATTATGGTGAGTAAACCCTGCCCTTAATGTTGAAATAACTTACAATAAAGTGCGGTCAGAAAAACACACAAATTTCTGACCGCACTTTTTTTATATCAAAAAAACATATTTTCTAGCCAAAAGTTATTGGCGCTACCTTCTTATTTTTTTAGAAAATACCGACCTACTTAGTTCTAAAAGAGAAGGAATATTTATGCTTTTAACCGGATTACTTTGCGGAATTTTACTCGGATTTGTGATGCAGCGTGGGCGCTTTTGTATTACTGGCGCATTTCGCGATATGTATGTCACCAAAAATAACAAAATGTTTGTTGCCCTTCTGTTGGCGATTACCGTGCAATCCATTGGTTTCTTTCTCTTAAAAGAAATCGGTGTATTAAATGTTGATCCGGCTGAAAACTTTGCCTTTTTGGCAGTGATTATCGGTGCCTTTGTGTTTGGTATCGGCATTGTTCTTGCTGGCGGTTGTGCGACAGGTACATGGTACCGCGCTGCAGAAGGCTTAGTCGGCAGTTGGGTCGCGTTATTCACTTATATGCTATTAAGTGCCATCATGCGCACCGGCCCGTTAGGCGAATTCAATAAAGCTTTACGTAGCATCAATATCGAACAACGCAACATTTACGATACATTCGGCATTTCACCTTGGTGGTTAGTCGCATTATTAACTTTAGTGACAGCCTTTTATGTATACAAACATCTCAGCAAACCAAGCGTAAAAGTCGCGGCATTAAAACCGAAGAAAACGGGGCTTGCCCACTTATTATTTGAAAAACGCTGGCACCCATTTTTCTCAGCCGTGTTAATCGGATTAATCGCGCTTGCCGCTTGGCCACTCAGTGTCGCTACAGGTCGTGAGTTTGGACTTGGGATCACTGGTCCATCCGCTAATATTATGCAATTCCTCGTTACTGGCGACGATAAATTTATTAACTGGGGCGTATTCTTAGTTTTAGGGATTTTTATCGGCTCATTCATCGGCGCGAAAGCAAGCAATGAATTTCGTGTCCGCGTACCGGATGCCACTACAATTCTACGCAGCGGACTCGGCGGTATTCTCATGGGCATTGGTGCAACCCTTGCAGGTGGCTGCTCCATCGGTAACGGTTTAGTCGAAACTGCCTTTTTCTCTTGGCAAGGTTGGGTATCATTGCCATTGATGATTCTCGGCACTTGGGTGGCCGCCTACTTCACCATTATCCGTCCACAACGTTTAAAATTAGCAAAAACATCATAAGGAGTTTATATGATCGTTAAATTACCTACACTCGGCCTTGTTTGCCCATTTCCTCTCGTTGAAGCTAAGGAGGCCATGGCTAAGTTAAATAAAGGCGATGGCCTAGAAATTGAATTCGACTGTACCCAAGCCACTGAAGCTATCCCCGCTTGGGCGGCTGAAGAAGGTTATGAAGTCACAAACTTCGAGCAAATTGATGATGCGAAATGGTCAATTACGGTGATTAAATAATAAAAAAGTGCGGTCAGAAAAATACATAAATTTCTGACCGCACTTTTGCTTTAAATCGAAATAATTAAATTAATTCTACCGGTACTTTCACCACCAGTTTTTTCACAAAACTTGATTTGCCGTTTACGGTGCAACCTGGTTTATGGGGTTCATAAGGGAAGAAGACGGCGAACATTTTTGGTAAAAGTGTCACGGTGCTTTTATCTTCAATTTGCGGGGTAAGTTGGTAGTCATCTGCATCACGATATTCATCGTATAAGCTGAGGTTTGGATAAGTCGCGCTTACTTCAACATTTTCTTCGCCACGAATAAGTAATTGAATATCTAGATATTTGTGGTGAAGTTCGGCTTGTTTGCTATCCGCTTCAACCGTATCAAATTCCATGACATTCATATAGACTTGCTCGCTTAAATCATGACGACCATTTTCTAATGCTTCAAGATCTAAGGTATTGAGATGATCGCAAATGTCCGCGATAACTTTTGGTAAACCCACTTTGAAATTTGGGTTATTTAATGCACTGATAATCATAGTGTCTCCTTACGTATGTATTTGTATGAGAATATGATAACAAGTTGCTTATATTAAATAAAGTTACCAATAAATTTAAAACTCTGTATAATAAGCGAGCTTTATTTTCTGCATTAGCGTGCGGCTATCAAAAGAAATTTTTAAACGACCAAAGTGCGGTCATTTTTTCGAAAGATTTCTTTTGCTAGTCGCAATCTGGAAAATAAAGCTTTGTTTTAAATATTATTTTGAAGGAAAACATTGTGAATCCAATTGTTAAACAATTTAAATACGGTCAACATACCGTTACTCTAGAAATCGGCGCAATTGCACGTCAAGCAACTGCTGCGGTTATGGCAAGCATGGACGATACCACGGTATTCGTGACTGTTGTTGCTAAAAAAGATGTGAAAGAAGGTCAAGACTTCTTCCCATTAACCGTAAACTACCAAGAGCGTACTTATGCGGCGGGTAAAATCCCTGGTGGTTTCTTCAAACGTGAAGGTCGTCCATCTGAAGGCGAAACTTTAATTGCACGTTTAATCGACCGTCCAATTCGTCCATTATTCCCAGAAGGTTTCTTCAACGAAATCCAAGTTGTAGCAACTGTAGTTTCTGTAAACCCGCAAATCAGCCCAGACTTAGTCGCGATGATCGGTACTTCTGCAGCATTAACCTTATCTGGTGTGCCTTTCAATGGCCCTATCGGTGCAGCGCGCGTTGGTTTTATCGACAACCAGTTCGTATTAAACCCAACTATGGCTGAACAAAAACAAAGCCGTTTGGACTTAGTAGTAGCAGGTACTGACAAAGCCGTATTAATGGTTGAATCTGAAGCTGACATTTTAACTGAAGAACAAATGTTAGCGGCAGTAGTATTCGGTCATCAACAACAACAAGTTGTGATTGAAGCAATCAAAGAATTTGCGAAAGAAGCGGGTAAACCACGTTGGGATTGGGTTGCGCCACAACCAAATACAGATTTAATCAACAAAGTAAAAGCGATTGCTGAAGCACGTTTAGGCGATGCATACCGCATTACTGAAAAACAAGCTCGTTACGAACAAATCGATGCGATTAAAGCGGATGTGATTGCACAAATCACAGCTGAAGATGAAGAAATCAGCGAAGGTAAAATCGTAGATATTTTCACTGCACTTGAAAGCCAAATCGTTCGTGGCCGTATCATTGCTGGTGAACCACGTATTGATGGCCGTACCGTTGATACCGTTCGTGCATTAGATATTTGCACAGGTGTATTACCACGTACTCATGGTTCTGCAATTTTCACTCGTGGTGAAACGCAAGCATTAGCTGTTGCAACGTTAGGTACTGAACGTGATGCACAAATCATTGATGAATTAACAGGTGAACGTCAAGATCACTTCTTATTCCACTACAACTTCCCTCCATACTCTGTAGGTGAAACCGGTATGATCGGCTCACCAAAACGTCGTGAAATCGGTCACGGTCGTTTAGCAAAACGCGGTGTCGCTGCGGTTATGCCAAGCCTTGCAGAATTCCCGTATGTAGTGCGTGTTGTGTCTGAAATCACTGAATCTAACGGTTCTTCTTCTATGGCATCTGTATGTGGTGCGTCTTTAGCATTAATGGATGCGGGTGTTCCAATCAAAGCCGCTGTTGCAGGTATCGCAATGGGCTTAGTGAAAGAAGAAGAAAAATTCGTGGTGCTTTCAGATATCTTAGGTGATGAAGACCACTTAGGTGATATGGACTTTAAAGTGGCCGGTACACGTGAAGGTGTCACCGCACTTCAAATGGACATCAAAATTGAAGGTATCACCCCTGAAATTATGCAAATTGCATTAAACCAAGCAAAAGGTGCACGTATGCACATTCTTGGCGTAATGGAACAAGCAATCCCTGCACCACGTGCAGATATTTCTGACTACGCGCCGCGTATTCACACCATGAAAATTGATCCGAAGAAAATCAAAGATGTTATCGGTAAAGGTGGTGCAACTATCCGTGCATTAACTGAAGAAACTGGTACTTCTATCGATATCGATGATGATGGTACAGTGAAAATTGCTGCAGTAGATAGCAGTGCAGCTAAAAATGTGATGGCACGTATTGAAGAAATCGTTGCTGAAGTTGAAGCTGGCGCAATTTACAAAGGTAAAGTGACTCGTCTTGCTGATTTCGGTGCATTCGTGGCTATCGTAGGAAATAAAGAAGGTTTAGTTCATATTTCTCAAATCGCAGAAGAACGCGTAGAGAAAGTGAGTGATTATCTTCAAGTAGGTCAAGAAGTGACGGTTAAAGTGGTTGAAATCGATCGTCAAGGTCGTATCCGCTTAACCATGAAAGATCTTGCACCAAAACAAGAAACTGAAGCAGAATCTGCACCTGTAGAAGATATTTCAGAAGAACAAGAATAATCTCATAGGGTGTGTAAAAACCTTTGCACACCCGTTTTGATTATCGAACTAACTTATAAAACAATGCAATATTTTCGGTTATTCCGTTTTCTAGTTTCATTATCTAGCCTAAGTCTGACTTTATTTATTTCCGGTTGTGTACAATCGGGAAACGTGTTTGTCGCACCAAATAAAGTCGTTCTCTCGGATCAAACGCCGAATACGCACTTCGAACAAGAAGTGATGATTACCCGAATCGGGCAGGTTTTATTAGTTGGTAAAATGAGTAATGAAGAACGGGCGACGCTTCACTTTGAACGTGGCGTTTTATATGATTCCCTCGGTTTATGGGGCCTCGCACGTTATGACTTTACACAAGCCCTTGCGTTACAGCCAAAGATGGCTTCCGTTTATAATTACTTAGGGCTTTACTTACTGCTTGAAGAAGATTACGACAGCGCATTAGAAACCTTTAATGCGGTGTTTGAGTTGGATCCAAGTTATGACTATACCCACCTTAATCGTGGTTTAAATTTTTATTACGTCGAACGCTATAATCTTGCTGAAGACGATTTAATGAAGTTTTACGAAGCCGATACCAAAGATCCCTATCGCGTACTCTGGCTCTATTTGAACGAACAAAAATTAAAACCACAAGAAGCCCATGCCAACCTTGTTGAACGAGCTAAAGGGCTATCTAAGGACTTCTGGGGAACCAATATCGTTCAATACTATTTAGGTAATATTTCCGTGAGTGACTTGCAAGAAAGGGCAACTAAATTTGCAGAAAATTCACAACAATATGCAGAAATATTAACCGAAACCTACTTTTATCTAGCAAAACAAAAACTCAATTTGGGGCAAATTGATGAAGCGGCGGCTTTATTCAAACTCGCTATTGCGAATCAGGTATATAACTTTGTTGAGTATCGTTTTGCCGTGTTAGAGCTGATGAAATTGAAGCCAGCTCAAACTGACGACGAAAAAGAAGAAAAAAGTGCGGTCACAAAAACTGCTGTTTTTTAGACTTGCCTCTTTCTTGTGTAACAAATAAACCTGAAAGCAAAATTGAGCTTTCCTTACTTATATTCGAGCATTTTAATGACAGACAAAATCACTTTTAATGATTTAGGCTTGCCTGAATTCATTCTAAAAGCCGTTTCTGACCTTGGTTTTGAAACACCTTCGCCAATCCAACAAGCTTGTATTCCTGCTCTTCTAGAAGGCAGAGATGTACTTGGCATGGCGCAAACCGGTAGTGGTAAAACTGCCGCATTCTCTTTACCTATTTTGGCAAAAATTGATCCTGCCGCAAAACATCCACAATTATTGGTGATGGCACCAACGCGTGAACTTGCCATTCAAGTTGCTGATGCTTGTGAACACTTTATGAAATATGCCAAAGGCATCAACATCGTGACCCTTTATGGAGGTCAACGTTATGACATCCAATTACGTGCATTAAAACAAGGCGCACAAGTTGTTGTGGGTACACCAGGTCGTATTTTGGATCACATCCGTCGTAACACATTAGATCTATCTGAGTTAAAAGCTATCGTACTTGATGAAGCAGATGAAATGCTTCGCATGGGCTTTATTGATGATGTAGAAACCGTTATGGCTGAATTACCTGAAGAGCACCAAACTGCGCTTTTCTCAGCCACCATGCCTGAGCCAATTCGTCGTATCACAAAACGCTTCATGAACAACCCGCAAGAAGTAAAAATCAAAGTAAATAACGATAATGCGCCTGATATTGAGCAAAATTGTTGGTATGTTCAAGGTTTCCGTAAAAATGATGCATTATTACGTTTCTTAGAAGTAGAAGATTTTGATGCGGCAATCATTTTTACTCGCACTAAAACAGGCACACTTGATGTGACTGAATTATTAGAAAAACACGGTTTCCGTGCTGCGGCATTAAACGGTGATATGACTCAGCAATTACGTGAGCAAACCTTAGATCGCTTACGTAATGGTAGCCTTGATATTGTGGTTGCAACCGATGTTGCTGCGCGCGGTATCGATATTGAAAGAATCAGTCTTGTAGTGAACTATGACATCCCACTTGATGCAGAGTCTTACGTTCACCGTATCGGCCGTACCGGTCGTGCAGGTCGTTCTGGTCGTGCATTATTATTCGTTGAACCACGTGAACGCCGTTTACTCCGTAATATCGAACACTTGATGAAAAAACCAATCAATGAAGTTGAATTACCAAATCATGAAGTGTTGCAAGCCTGTCGTCGTAAAAAATTCCAAGACAAGATTACCAAACAATTGGAACATCATGATCTTGAAATGTATCGTAGCCTATTGGAAGATTTATTCACGGCAGATCAGGATCAAGAAGATATTGCTGCGGCGATGTTGATGTTGCTTCAAGGAAAACAAAAACTCATCCTTCCACCGGATCCACCAATGGATAAGCGTCGTCGTGACCGTAATGATCGCGGTGATCGTCGTGAAAACCCACGTTCAGCTGAACGTCGTGGTGAACGTAAAGGCTATGGCACCCCACAACCGATGGATTTATATCGTATCGAAGTAGGTCGTGCGGATGGTGTAGAAGTGCGTCATATCGTAGGCGCTATCGCCAATGAAGGTGATATTAACAGCCGTTACATTGGCCATATCAAACTTTATGATGACTACTCTACCGTTGAATTACCACAAGGCATGCCAAAAGAATTGCTTCAACAATTCGGTAAAACTCGCGTTTTAAATAAACAAATGCAAATGAGCTTTATGGGTGCGGTACAATCAGACAGCGGACGTAGTGGTAACGATTTTGGTGGAAAAGGCCGTCGCGATGGTCGCCGTAATGACCGTGGAGAGCGAGGACAAGATCGCTTCCGTGGTGAACGTAATGGTGAGCGTCGTCAGCGTAAATTTAACGATAAAAACGACCGCACTTTTAATGAACGTGGTCGCCGAGATCGTCAACGTTAATCCTTATTTAACAGCCCCTTGAAGTAAAAGGGGCTTTTTTATTGTCTTAATTCTCGTTACAATCGTCTCTTATCTCAATTTACAAGGTTTATCTATTGAAAGGTCTATTTTTACGTATTATTGCTGCCTTTGCATTATTACTTTGGGCAGTGGATATGGTGTTCCCTTGGCAAAAAATTATGCAATCGGAGCAAAACCCTTACACTGAGATCAAAAATCGCGGCAGCCTTATTGTCGGCACCATTAACAATCCCATTTACTATTTTATTGGGAATGAGGGCGAATCTGGCTTGGAATACGAATTAGCAAAAAACTTTGCTGATTACTTAGGGGTTCGCTTACAAATTAAAACCTTAGAAAATCACGATCAACTTTTTAACGAATTAGAGAATAACAATATTGATATTGCTGCTGCAAATCTTTTGTTCCAGCCTCAACGTGCAGAAAAATTTCAGTTAGGGCCCTCTTATACTTCTGCCTCTTGGCAGCTTGTGTATAAAAAAGGTGAAAATCGCCCGAAAGATTTAGCGCAAGTCCAGCAAGAAATTATTATTTCTGCGGGGGAAGACTTAGAAAAATTATTATCCCTTGCACAGAAAAAACTTCCTGCACTTAAATGGCAGAATAACAAGCAGTTAACCCAAGAGGAATTATTAATTCAAGTAGCGGAAGGCAAAATTCCTTATACAATTGCAAATAGTATTGATGTGGCAGCAGCGCAACAAATTCGCCCTAATTTAGCCATTGCATTTGACCTAACGGATGAAATGACCGTGCATTGGTATCTTTCCAATAAATCCTATAATGAACTGCAAGCAGGCTTGTTGGACTTTATGAATAATGCCATTGAAACAGGATTAATTGATCGTATTGAGGAAAAATATTTCCGCCATATTACTGCCTTTGACTATGTAGATACTCAGGCTTATTTAGAGGCGGTTGAAAAAATTCTCCCTCAATATCAACCGCTCTTTGAAAAATATAAAGGGAATTTAGACTGGCGATTATTAGCCGCTGTAGCCTATCAAGAATCGCATTGGGACCCTTATGCGACCTCTCCAACCGGTGTGCGTGGGATGATGATGTTAACCAAAGATACGGCTGCACGTATGAATATTAACAATCGCACGGATGCCGAACAAAGTATAAAAGCGGGATCGGAGTATTTGCATTGGCTACTCGACCAAATGCCTGACAGTATTCCAGAAGAAGATCGAATTTGGTATTCTTTAGCTGCATACAATATGGGATTAGGGCATATTTTAGATGCACGTCGCTTAACCAAAAAATTAGGGGGCAATCCTGATAACTGGCTAGATGTGAAAAATAATCTGCTATTATTATCGGAAAAACGCCATTATTCGAACTTAAAATATGGCTATGCTCGAGGTTATGAAGCCTACCAATATGTCGAGAATATTCGCCGTTACATGAACAGTATTGTGAATTATCATCGTGTTCAAGAAAACCAAGCAACTGCAACAGAATAAGTGCGGTCAGAAAAAATAGAATTTTGATTGAATGAAAAGAAAACAAGGAGAAAAAGATGTTAAAACGAAAAACCTTTTTAAAGAAAAAAGCATCAAGAGATATTTCAGCCTCACGTAATTTACGTCTAAGACGTTTTAAACACCGTAAAGCACAACAATTCCAACGCCACGCATTACAACTTGTGGTTCAAGATATCTAATAAAAAGGCGAGCATCATGTTCGCCTTTTTACTATTGATTACTAGATATTATTGCTTAATCCCACCAAATGAACCGCGAGCTTGATCCGCTTCGTTAACAAAGAGGCCGGTCATTTCTTGTGCTTTTTCACCAAAGAAACCACCTTGCGTTTTAATTCCATTAGCATCTCCAGCAAAACTGTTGCCTGTAATCTTACCACCAAAGTTCATTCCTGGTAAGGCATTCGTTTTTCCTGCAATATTGATATCAATCACTTTTTTATCAAAATCAGCTGTTGCAGTCATTTCGCTTAGCTCACTATAATTTTCTGCACCATCTTTCTTGTAAACAGCGCCACCTTTATATTCCACTTGACCAGCAGTTGGAATTTGCGTTACTGCAGTTGGTAAACCTTGTGCAAAGAAATATCTATTGCCTGTTAATGCGTAATAATAGACACCAAATGCACTAGATTTAAAATTACTATTGCTTAAAATTGCTTGGCCTTCTTTACGAAGATTATACTGATCATCGTATGCTTCATAAGTCCATGGATCCATATCGCCCGCTCTTCTTAGGATATTGATATCCACTAGCTTACCTTTGTCATCAATAATAGTTAAATCACGAATATCACGAGTTTGTGGACGAGAGGCAACATTTTGTCCGTCAATTAAAACGCCACCAGAAATCGCATCCGTCATATTACCACTACTACCACCAAAAATTTTATCACCTAATGAAACTCGCGCTTTTTCATCCGCTAACAATTTTTCAAGCTCTTTTAATTTCGTTTCTAAGTCTGGAGATGATGTGTATGTATATGATCCTTTTGTTCCACTTGAATTACTTGAGCTACCTGAATTACTTGAACTGCTTGAACTGCCTGAATTACTTGAACTGCTTGAACTGCCTGAATTACTTGAACTGCTTGAACTGCCTGAGTTTGAACCTTTTGCTGCTGCTTCAGCTTTTTGAGTTGCTTCAGCAATTTTCTGATTCAATTCACTTTCTAATTGGCGAATTTGATCAGTATTATCCGTACCACCTTTCGAGCTAGAAGAACAAGCACTTAAAGCCATAGCGCAAGAAAGAGCAATGATTGATAGTTTAATTTTACTCATAGGAGAATCCTTATTGTTCATGTTTGATAAATAGATGCGCACAATTTACAGAAAATGAAAATAATTTGCAATAGCATTGTCAAAATTCTTTAACTTTTGTAAAATTTACTCCAAAGTTTATATATCAATCGAATTTTAGGTGAAAATATGGCTCTTAAATTTCCTCTTTCTTTAGGTGCAATCTGTGTAGCCGTAGCTTTACAAGCTTATGCAGAAGAACAAACAACACTAGATACCATCACGGTAACCGATACTGAAATCAAAGCAAGTCAAATTAAAAAAACTCGTAAAGTCATTCAAGAAGAGTTAGTGGCTGATAATTATGACTTAGTGCGTTATGCAACTGATGTTGGCATCAGCGATAATGGTCGTCGTAACAAAGGTTTTGCAATGCGAGGCGTAGAAGGTAACCGCGTTGGTATTAGTGTTGATGGTGTTAATTTACCTGAATCTGAAGAAAACTCACTTTATGCTCGCTATGGTAACTTCAATAGCTCACGATTAAGTATTGACCCTGAATTAGTGCAAGGCATTGACATTATGCGAGGTTCAGACTCTTTCAATGCAGGAAGTGGATCATTAGGTGGTTCAGTAAACTATCGCACTCTTGGTGCTGAGGATATTATTCTACCAGGTCAAAAATGGGGCGTATTGCTTAAAAATGGTTACGCGAGTAAAAATCGAGAATGGACACACACCTTAGGTGTAGCTTATAGAGATGACAAATTTGATGCAACCTTACTCTATTCTCATCGTCACGGACATGAAATGAAAAGCCGTGGCAACGGTGAAGACATTTTTGGTAATGCTCGAGGTATTCCCGACCCATCCCATCATAAAAATCATAGTTATTTAGCGAAAATTGGCTATTTCATCACGCCATCGCATCGCATAAGCGCATCATTTAATGGACAAAACGCAAATAATTTTGTTGATGAAAAATCTTACCAACTATCAGGCATCTGGCGCGAATCTGAAGATATTGGTAAACGTTATAATGCTAACGTTGCCTATGAATATTTTCCGGAAAATAATCGTTGGTTAAGTTATGTGAAAACTGACTTTGATTGGCAAAAAACGGATGTTGGTTCAAATAACTACAAAGGTGGGCATAGTTATAATGCTGATTTTAGCAAACCATCGGAAAAACGTTTATATGAAATCCAAGATACACACATGAATACTCGATTTATGCGTGGATCATTACGCGCTGATTTTCAGCCGTGGGAAAGTCGTTTTGGTAGCCATCAATTCACTATAAAAACCGGTATTTCACAAAAAGATTTTGATAACCGCAATAATCATGAATATCTAAATATAAATGCTGATGGATCTAGTGCAAAAGATAGCGAATCCATTCAACATCCGGTAAGAACACGTTCATTCTTCGCTCAGTTACAAGATAACGTAACTTGGAATGACATTTTTTCTAGCCAACTTGGTATTCGTTATGATTGGGATGAATTGGTGCCACAAGATTTAAATGCAACTTGTCGTGCTTGTAGTAGCACTCCCCCATCAAATACATTCCAAAGTGTCAGTGGTTCATTAGGATTAGATGCTCAACTTAATGATATTTGGAAAATTGGTTATAACATTTCTACTGGTTTCCGTATTCCAACAGCCTCAGAGATGTATTTTACTTATAACCATGCAGCGGGTAACTGGCTAGCGAATCCTGATTTAGAAGCTGAACAAGCGCTTAATCAATCTATTCATCTTCAAGCAGAACACCAATTAGGTTCATTCGGTCTAAATCTATATCATACTCGTTATAAAAACTTCCTCTATGAACAGGAATCAACCTATAAAAAGCGGAATCAATTCTACGATCCATATAGTGCTGGATATGGGCAGTTACCTTATTACACAACTATTGCACAACAAGCAGTAAACATTGATCGTGCTAGAATTTCAGGTGTGGAATTCACCAGCAAAGTTAACTTGGAACAAGTTTCTTCGGCCATTCCACAAGGTTGGAAATTCTTAGCTAATCTCGGTTATGCCAAAGGGAAATTGAGTGGCACTGAAGCAAGCTTACTTTCTATTCAGCCAATTAAAGTGATTTTAGGTATCGGCTATGAAGATCCAAATGATCTCTGGGGAGTTAACGTCAAAGCTAGCTATCTTGGTGCGAAGAAAGCTAAAGATGCCCAAATAGTACAATACTCAACTAACTTTGTTAGAGAAGTAAAAACTTACCCTTATCTCAATAATTCAGCCGTTTTATTCGATCTATATGGTTTCTATAAAGTGAATAAAAATATCACACTACGAGCAGGGCTTTATAACTTATTTAATCGTAAATATCACACTTGGGATACTTTACGTGGTATTAACAAAATAAGCACTACTGACTCTATAGATAAAGAAGGAAAAGGTTTAGAACGTTTTTATGCGCCTGGGCGTAATTTCGCAGCATCTGTTGAAATTCGTTTTTAACTCATTATTCTCTTAATAAGAAAGGGCGAACATCATGTTCGCCCTTTTATTCACTCACTATTCTTTATTTTTCAAAAGAATCTTTCAAACGTTCGTCTGCTCGACGAGATTCACCTTTATGTTGAAGTTTGTTTAATTGGCGTTCTAATTTTTCTTCAACTTCATTGATCGCTTTATACATATCCTCTGCTGTTGCACTGGCTAACAGATTACCTAATGGAGTTCCAATTGAAGCCTCTACAGAAAAGCCGTTTGGTACTTTACTTAAAACAAAGTGCGGGCTAATCAGTTGAGTGTGCCATTTCTCTAATTTTGCAAGTCTTCCCTCCACATGTTCACGAATTGCAGGGGTGATTTCCATTTGTTTACTTGTGATATTGAGTGTCATAGCATTTACCTCTTTTGCTTAAATGAACCCTTCGGTTCCGTTCATCTTTAATAACAACATATCGACCTTGAACCACTTTTTCAAGTGCTTTTAGTCAAATAAAAAAACAAATGTTCAAAAATATGATCGGGATCTAATTTCTGAAAAAATATGATTTTCTTTCTATGCAAACTTGTTATGATGTAAAGCTGTAAACAACAAAGGGAAGCGCTCTGCTTCCCTTTTCTTTTTATGAGATGAATTAGGCTAATTCATCTTGATCATGTTGCGTCGCTTTTAAACGCTCAAAGTAATCTTTGGTTTCTGAAATAATCTCTTTGCGTAAACCAATTAATGCAACTAAGTTCGGGAAGGCCATTAAACCATTCACGATATCCGCTAAGATCCAGATTAAATCTAAGGTTAGGAATGAACCCGCTCCAACTAGAACAATAAACACGAAGCGATAAAATTTAATACCACGGATACCAACTAGGTAAAGGAAACAGCGTTCACCGTAGTAACACCAGCCTAAAATTGTGGTGAAAGCAAAAAATAATAAACCAACGGTTACAATAGTTGCACCGATTGATGTGCCTAAGCCCTGTGCAAAAGCGTAGTTGGTAACACTTGCACCAGAAAGCTCAGGATTACTCCATGCTCCCGTAATCACAAGAACTAAGCCAGTCATCGTACATACGATGATGGTATCTAAAAATGTCCCTGTCATCGAAATTAAACCTTGGCGAACGGGCTCTTTCGTTTGCGCTGCAGCAGCAGCAATAGGCGCACTTCCTAAACCTGATTCATTTGAAAAAATACCACGTGCAACACCCGATTGAATCGCTTTCATCACGGTAAAACCAACTGCACCGCCTAAAGCCGCTTGTGGGTTAAACGCACTCTGAATAATTAATGCAATTGCAGCAGGCAATTTGTCGTAATTAACGATTAAGATGATAATTGAGGTCGCCACATAGCCGATTGCCATAAAAGGCACAATCACTGAAGAAGCTGTCGCAATACGTCTTACACCACCGAGAATAATCATAGCGACCAATACGGTCACCACTGTTGCCGTAATAATAACGGGTACATTGAATGTGTCTTGCATCGCATGCGTAATGGCATTTATTTGAGGGAAGGTACCAATACCGAAAAAGGCCACTAATACCCCAAAGAGCGCAAATAATTTAGCTAACCATTTAATACCAAGACCACGCTCAATGTAATACATTGGTCCACCGGCCATAAAACCGTATTTATCTCGAACACGATATTTCACGGCCAGTAAGCATTCAGCATATTTAGTTGCCATGCCTAATAATGCAACCAACCACATCCAAAAAATCGCACCTGGTCCACCTGCTTGCACCGCAGTGGCTACACCCACGATATTCCCTGTACCAATAGTTGCCGCTAATGCCGTACAAAGTGCCGCAAAAGAAGATACATCCCCCTTGCCTTTATTCGCACCACGAGCAAATAAATAGCTCAATGCACGAGGCAAATAACGAATTTGTAAGAAGCCTAAACGAAGGGTGAGATAAAGTCCGGTTCCGGACAATAGAATGAGTAGGGGCGGTCCCCATACAAAGCTGCTAATAGCAGATAAGGTTGTCTGTAATGACATTGATGATTCCTCGTCGTTTAAAATACAAATAAACTCGACAAGGAGACAAGAAGAATCCCGATAGAAATATTTTGATAATACCGATTGTCTTTTGCCCCTGTCCTTTTGCCTGAGCGTTTGGAAAACAATCGAAAAATCGACCGCTCTTTTGCGCCTTCGGCGTCCATTTACATCAATAAAATGCAATGGATCTCTCCAAGGGTTCGTCCAGTAACAGTCCCTGCAACCTTGCGATTGCGCCTGAAAGATTTTACCTCGTCGGCGTAGGGGCAATTCCCTACTCTCCAGCTACCTTCTTCCGAACTCACTTTTTACGTTTTATTCTTATTGCAAAAAGTACTGCAAATTTTAACAAACTTAAAAAGCGAACTCAATGGATTGACGAAAAAAGGCTTAGATAACAAGGTGAAAGCAGATAAAAACAAAGTGCGGTCAAAAATTTTCTTATTTTTTGACCGCACTTTCTTAAAAAAGAAAGGCAGGTCATTACCTGCCCTTATCTATTTTAATAATTATAAAATCTCTTTTGCTTTTGCCACCACGTTATCCACGGTGAAACCAAAGAGTTTGAATAATTGATCTGCTGGTGCTGATTCACCGAAGCTATTCATACCTACCACGCGACCTTCAAAGCCAACGTATTTATACCAGAAGTCTGCAATACCTGCTTCAATCGCAACACGTTTGGTTACAGCTGCAGGTAATACGCTTTCACGGTACGCTGCATCTTGTTTATCGAAACGATTAGTACTTGGCATAGAAACTACACGTACTTTTTTACCTTCAGCACTCAATACATCTGCTGCTTTCATCGCTAATTCTACTTCAGAACCTGTCGCAATGAAGATTAACTCTGGTGTACCCTCACAGTCTTTTAACACATAAGCACCACGCTTAACTGCATCTAATTGTGCAAAAGTGCGGTCCATTTGGGCTAAGTTTTGACGAGTAAAGATCAACGCACTTGGACCATCTTGACGTTCAACCGCTTGTTGCCATGCGATAGCTGATTCCACTTGGTCACATGGACGCCATGTTTCAAGATTTGGAATTAAGCGTAATGATGTGGTTTGCTCAACTGGTTGGTGAGTTGGTCCATCTTCGCCTAAACCAATCGAGTCGTGCGTATAAACAAAGAGTGAGCGTTGTTTCATTAATGCCGCCATACGCACTGCATTGTGAGCATATTCATAGAACATTAAGAAGGTTGCGCCATAAGGAATGAAACCGCCGTGTAAAGCAATACCATTCATGATCGCTGACATACCGAACTCACGCACACCATAGTTAAGGTAGTTACCACCTACGTTTTCGTGTGCACGAATTGGTTTAGACCCACTCCATAACGTTAAGTTAGAGCTTGCTAAGTCTGCTGATCCGCCTAAGAATTCAGGTAACACATGTGCATAAGCTTCGATTGCATTTTGTGATGCTTTACGGCTTGCAATGCTTGCAGGGTTAGCTTGTAATTTTTCAATAAACGCTTTAGATTCTGCCGCCCAATTTGCTGGTAATTCACCGTTTACACGACGTGTAAATTCTGCCGCAAGTTCCGGATATGCTTTTGCATAAGCGGCAAATTTTTCTTCCCAAGATTTTTCAGCTACAGCACCTTTTTCTTTCGCTGACCATTCAGCATAGTACTCATCTGGAATTTCAAATGGACCATATTCCCAGCCAAGTGCTTTACGGGTTAATGCGATTTCCTCATCACCTAATGGTGCACCGTGGCAATCATGAGAGCCTGATTTATTTGGTGAACCAAAACCGATGATGGTTTTACAAATAATTAACGTTGGTTTTTCTTTTTCAGCTTGAGCAAGAATGGTTGCGGCACGAATTTGTTCTGCATCGTGGCCGTCCACATTACGGATTACTTGCCAGCCATAAGCTTCAAAACGAGCAGCTGTATCATCACTGAACCAGCCATCTACATGACCATCAATCGAAATGTTGTTGTCATCGTAGAATGCGATTAATTTACCAAGACCTAATGTGCCTGCTAAAGAGCAAGCTTCGTGAGAAATCCCTTCCATTAAACAGCCATCACCTAAGAACACATAAGTGTGGTGGTCTACGATTTCATGACCTTCACGGTTAAATTGACCTGCTAATGTTTTCTCCGCAATCGCCATACCCACGGCATTAGTGATACCTTGGCCTAACGGACCAGTTGTGGTTTCAACACCTGGTGCATAACCATATTCTGGATGTCCAGGGGTTTTAGAATGTAATTGACGGAATTGTTTTAAATCTTCGATAGAAAGATCATAACCTGTTAAATGTAATAAGCTATAGATCAACATTGAACCGTGGCCATTAGAAAGTACAAAACGGTCGCGATCGGCCCATTTAGGATTGTTTGGGTTATGTTTTAAGAAATCGCGCCATAATACTTCAGCGATATCCGCCATTCCCATCGGTGCACCTGGGTGGCCTGATTTCGCTTTTTGTACTGCATCCATTGATAGCGCACGAATTGCGTTGGCGAGTTGTCTACGAGTTGCCATGTTTTTCTCCTATCTAAATAATTCTAAGTATTCTACCCTATTTACTGATTGGCTTAACCAATATTTGCAATTTTATTTAACTTGATCAAATTCTTCGACGACGTTGATGGAAACGCTGGCTACTCGATTTACCTTGTAAATTTACCACCGTTTTAGTTTCTACTGGTTTTCGATATGTTCGACGATAATGACTTAAAAAATAATGAATGGAACTGGCGAATAAAGCACCTAATAAAAAAACCACGACAATTTCACCATATAAGCGGTGGAAGACTTGATTAATTTTGCTCTGCGTCGTTTGAGCATATTGCGCGTCAAATGTTACACGCAAAAAGCCACGAACGGCATTATTCGAGGCGGAATAAATGGGCTCAACAATTTGTTGTGTTGAAAATTCACCTTCATTTTTATGTTCTAGGCCAAGTTGTTCACGAAGATTGCCGGTATTGGTACTTTGTGCCAATTCTTTGCCGTTATAATCATAAATGGTCGCATCGAGCACAAAGTTTTCTTTAACTAAATTATCCAAATTTTCGACGAGCTGATCGGATTTCGCATTATTAGTTAATAAAACCGAAAATAAATTGGCTTGCTGACGAACCAAAGTATGCGATAAATTCGCCACTTGATTCACACTTGAAAGCTGTGAACCAATCTTAAATTGTTTCACACCAAATAAAATCACCGCCATAGCACCAATGCAAAGCAGAACGATGAGTCCAAACATCAGTGATTTTTGAAGTTTTTCTTTAATTAATTGCACGTTGTTTTTCCATTTTTTCGCCAAGATCGGCTAGAATAGACGAGTATTCACAATTTACAGGATTTTCTATGCAAATTCAAAACCTTGCAAGCATTACCCAAAAATATCCCCAATTCCCCACCGCACTTTCGTCTGATTTGCCTCACTCCGATGAATCGCATGCGTTTATTTTATACGGTACAACGCTGAATTTAGCCAAATTACTCGAATTCCAACAAAAGTGCGGTCAAACTTTTCTGTGTTTTGATGCATGGAACGTTGAAAAAAATACCATTGTCCTTTTAAAAGGCGAATGGCTATCCGATTTTATTGCCCATGCTCACGACCTGCAATTAGACATCGCCAAACTGGATTTTGATGCAAAATTATCAGAAAAAGGTTTATTGGTGATGGATATGGATTCTACCGCCATTCAAATTGAATGTATCGATGAGATCGCTAAACTGGCTGGCACGGGTGAATTAGTTTCTGCCATTACTGAAAGCGCCATGCGTGGCGAGCTCGATTTTGAACAAAGTTTGCGTCGCCGTGTGGGTACGCTTAAAGGCGCGCCAGAAAGCATTTTGCAACAGGTACGTGAAAAATTACCGTTAATGCCAGGCTTAATTGAAACCATTAAGACATTACAACAACATGGTTGGAAAACCGCCATTGCCTCTGGTGGCTTTACCTATTTCGCCGATTACTTAAAAAGTTTATTAAATCTTGACTTTGCGGCTTCCAATCAATTTGAAATTATTGATGGTACGCTGACTGGAAATGTAAAAGGTAGCGTAGTCGATGCACAATACAAAGCGAATACCTTGCAAAAACTCGCTGAGGAATACGGTATTCCACGCAAAAACACCCTTGCTATTGGTGATGGCGCTAATGATTTGGCTATGATGAAGGTCGCCGGATTAGGCGTGGCATTTCATGCGAAACCAAAGGTGCAACAACAAGCACAAATTGTGGTAAACTTTGCTGACTTAACCGCACTTTTATGTCTTTTAAGTGCAAATGATCGAATTTAATTGATTTTGGGAGAAAATTTATGCCATCTTTTGACATCGTATCTGAAATTACTATGCACGAAGTGCGTAATGCGGTTGAAAATGCAAACCGCGTATTAAGTACACGTTATGATTTTCGTGGCGTGGAAGCGGTCATTGAATTAAATGAAAAAAGCGAAACCGTGAAAGTGACGACCGAATCAGATTTCCAATTAGAACAATTAATTGAAATCTTAATTGGTGCGTTTGTAAAACGTGGCATTGAGCATAGCTCATTGGATATTCCAACAGAAAGTGAACATCACGGTAAACTTTACACCAAAGAAATCAAATTAAAACAAGGGATTGAAACAGAGATGGCGAAGAAAATCACTAAATTAGTGAAAGATTCAAAAATCAAAGTTCAAACTCAAATTCAAGGTGAACAAGTACGCGTAACCGGTAAATCCCGTGATGATTTACAAGCTGTTATTCAATTAGTGAAAGGCGCGGAATTAGGCCAACCATTCCAGTTTAATAACTTTAGAGATTAATTTAATGAAAAAATATCTTTGGGTATTTTGGGCTGCCGTTCCACTATGTTCGTTCGCAAATGAGAATGCCATGAATCTCGGTGATAGCGTCATTGATGTTGTAAAATGTGAAAGCACCAAAGGGGAAAAACTTTGGGTCGCGCTAAATAATCTTAAAACATTCACTTACATGAAAAACGATGTGAATGTGGCTGATCAAACGATAGATAATGCTTACTTACAAGCTTATGCCACAGAAGCGACGCTTTTTCTTCCACCAACAGAAAATAATCAGTTGTGGACGATAATAAAAGAAAGAGCAGTAGATAAGACGAGCATCAGTCAAGTTACTATCGATTTGCGTAATAAGAAAGGTAAGCTAATTTCTCATGCTGCTTGCAAACGAAATGACGAGACTTTTTCATTATTAATGGGATCGAGTTTCGATATAAAAGAGCCTACCGATAAAATCCTTGAATTAATGGATCCACTTCCACAATAAAACTAAAGAGCGGTCAAAAAGCACAATATTTTTTGACCGCTCTTTTTATTTGCGCTAATTAAGCTAATCTCGCTTTTGCTTCTGCAATCGCTTCTGCTACACGAAGTGGTGAAACCCCACCTTTCGCACAACGTTTATCTAAACAAGATTGTAGTGAAAGAATGTCATATACATCATCCCCTACCACATCACTAAATTGACGGAATTCAGGAATGGTTAAGTCTTCCAAGGCTTTGCCTTTTTCAATGGCATAAACCACGGTTTCACCGACAATATGGTGAGAATCACGGAATGGCACACCTTTTGCCACAAGGTAATCCGCTAACTCTGTTGCATTTGAGTAGCCTTTTAAAGCGGCTTCACGTGTACGGTCGATATTCACTTTTAACTCATCTAACACGAAAGTCGCCATATCTACGCAATCTTGCCAGGTATCTAACGCATCAAAGATCCCTTCTTTGTCTTCTTGCATATCTTTGTTATACGCTAACGGTAAACCTTTTAAGGTCATCAACATACCGGTTAATGCGCCCATTACACGGCCCGCTTTACCACGAATCAATTCACAAGCATCTGGATTTTTCTTTTGTGGCATTAAAGAGGAACCTGAAGTTACACGATCTGACAATTCGACAAAATTCGCTTCACCACTGTTGAAAATAATCATATCTTCTGCAAAGCGAGAAAGATGCGCCATACTTAAAGATGCCGTTGAGAGTAATTCCACAATATGGTCACGATCAGAGACGCTATCCAAACTATTACGCGTCGCAAAAGCAAAACCTAAATCTGAGGCTAATTGTTCACGATCGACTGCATAGGCTGTCCCCGCAAGTGCACCACTACCTAATGGGCAGCTATTCATGCGTTTATAAGCATCAGCGAGACGTGAATAATCACGCTCAAACATTTCTACATAAGCCATACACCAATGGGCAAAAGTGATTGGTTGTGCACGTTGTAAATGGGTATAACCCGGCATCACCGCATCTTGCGTATTTTCAGCAGTTTGTACCAAATGGCGTTGAAGATTACGAACTGACTCTTGCAACTCGACTACACGCTGTTTGCACCACATTTTAATATCAAGTGCAACTTGGTCATTACGGCTACGACCCGTGTGTAATTTTTTGCCCAAATTACCCACTTTATCAATAAGCTTACTTTCCACCCAGCTATGAATATCTTCTGCATCATCTTGCAAAATTGCTTGTGGATTTGACCGCACTTCGATTAATAATTCATTTAAGGCAACCTCTAGCTGTTGTTGCTCTTCAGCACTTAATACACCAACATTCACTAAAGCTTTGGACCAACCAATTGAGCCTTCAATATCTTGCTCTGCCAAGCGATAATCAAAACGCAGGCTATCATTAAAATCTTTAAAACGTTTGTCTGCCGCTTGTGTAAAACGACCACCCCAGAGAGCCATAAGTTATCCTTATCTCGATTATAAAAATGATTAATTATTCAATTATTACGCATAATTAATCAACATGCAATAATAATCTCTACATCGTCTGCTATTTTACCCTGTTTTTTCTAACAAAAACTAGACAGTACTGCATTTTAGTGGTAATTTACGCAGCATTCTTAAGGGCATTGCCCACCATTCAAACAATTCAGTATTATCAACTCTTATTAATTCCAACATTATTAATTATGCATCTTACAGAACTTAAAAACACGCCTGTTTCTGATCTTGTGAAACTTGGCGAAGAACAAATGGGTTTGGAAAATCTTGCCCGTTTACGTAAACAAGACATTGTTTTTGCTATTTTGAAACAGCACGCCAAGAGCGGTGAAGACATTTTTGGCGGCGGCGTATTGGAGATTTTACCCGATGGTTTCGGCTTCTTACGCTCCGCAGACAGTTCCTACCTTGCTGGTCCTGATGACATCTACGTTTCCCCAAGTCAAATTCGTCGTTTCAATCTTCAAACTGGTGATAAAATCGAAGGCAAAATCCGTCCACCAAAAGAAGGCGAACGTTATTTTGCACTTTTAAAAGTCGACCAAGTCAACGATGACAAACCTGAAGTCTCTCGTAGCAAAATCCTTTTTGAAAACTTAACCCCATTACACGCAAACTCTCGCTTAAGAATGGAACGTGGTAATGGCTCAACCGAAGATTTAACTGCGCGTATTTTGGATTTAGCGTCTCCGATTGGTAAAGGCCAACGTGGTCTTATCGTGGCTCCACCAAAAGCCGGTAAAACCATGTTGCTACAAAACATTGCACAAAGTATCACGCACAATTATCCGGAATGTGAACTTATCGTGCTTTTAATCGATGAGCGTCCAGAAGAAGTAACGGAAATGCAACGTTCAGTAAAAGGTGAAGTGATTGCTTCTACCTTTGATGAACCTGCAACCCGTCACGTTCAAGTGGCAGAAATGGTTATCGAGAAAGCCAAACGTTCTGTTGAGCATAAAAAAGATGTGGTGATTTTACTCGACTCTATTACTCGTTTAGCGCGTGCTTACAATACCGTTACACCAGCATCCGGTAAAATTCTTTCTGGTGGTGTGGATGCTAATGCTTTACATCGTCCAAAACGTTTCTTTGGTGCGGCGCGTAACGTAGAAGAAGGCGGTAGCTTAACCATTATTGCAACTGCGCTTGTGGATACCGGTTCAAAAATGGATGAGGTTATCTTCGAAGAATTTAAAGGTACCGGTAACATGGAATTACATCTTTCTCGTAAAATTGCAGAAAAACGTGTGTTCCCAGCAATTGACTTCAACCGTTCTGGTACGCGTAAAGAAGACTTACTTACCACACCAGATGAATTACAAAAAATGTGGATTCTTCGCAAAATCCTTAACCCAATGGGTGAAGTGGAAGCGATGGAATTCCTCATCGACAAACTTATGGTGGCGAAAACTAACGATGAGTTTTTTGAAATTATGAAGCGGTCTTAATTCTGACCGCACTTAAAAACAAAAAAGGCTTGGAAAACCAAGCCTTTTTTATTTTGCGAATTATTCGCCCAAACGCTCTTTAATACGAGCTGATTTACCTGAACGTTCACGTAAGTAGTAAAGTTTAGCTTTACGTACTGCACCTTTACGTTTAACCGTGATTGAATCTACAACTGGTGAGTGAGTTTGGAATACACGCTCAACACCTACACCGTTAGAAATTTTACGTAAAGTGAATGCTGAGTGCAAACCACGGTTACGAATTGCAATAACCACGCCTTCGAATGCTTGCAAACGACGTTTGCTACCTTCAACTACCCATACTTTAACTTCTAAAGTATCACCTGGGCGGAAGCTAGGTACGTTTTGTTTTAATTGTTCTTGTTCAAGTTGTTTGATAATGTTAGACATTGTTTGATCCTTTATTGATCCTAGATGTAACTGAAACTAACTGTTATGCTCGGCTTGCGCCTCTTTTAACAGCTTACGTTGTTCGTCAGTCAGAGCTAGGCCTTCTAAGAGCTCAGGGCGTCGGAGCCACGTTCTTTGTAGCGATTGTTTTAATCGCCATTTCCGAATTTCTTCGTGATGTCCCGACATCAGCACGAGTGGTACAGTTAATCCTTCTAACACTTCCGGTCTGGTGTAATGCGGGCAATCTAATAAACCATCAGCAAAAGAATCTTCTTCTGCGGAGGCTTGTTTGCCTAATACACCGGGAATAAAACGCGCAACAGCATCAATTAATGTCATTGCCGGCAATTCCCCACCGGTCAGAACGTAATCGCCGATTGACCATTCTTCATCGATTTCAGTTTGAATCAATCGCTCATCAATACCTTCGTAACGTCCACATACCAAAATCAATTTTTGATTTTGAGCAAGCTCGGTTACGCCGCCTTGATCGAGTTTACGTCCTTGTGGCGAAAGGTAAATCACCTTTGCGCCTTCTCCTGCCGCTGCTTTCGCAGCATGAATCGCATCCCGTAAAGGTTGCACCATCATCAGCATTCCTGGACCACCACCATAAGGGCGGTCATCCACAGTTTTATGCTTATCGAATGTAAAATCTCTTGGATTCCAACATTCCACTTGCAGAAGATTGTGTTTTACGGCTCTACCTGTAACCCCAAATTCCGTAATCGCTTTAAACATTTCGGGGAATAATGATATCACCCCTATCCACATAAAAAGCCTACTACATTACGTTTGTGCATACTTGAGATTAGAAACCAGCGTCCCAATCCACTTCAATTGTTTTCGTGGTGAGATCGACTCTTTTAACTACTTGTTCATACAAAAACGGAATTAACCGCTCTTGTTTTCCAAAAGCATCTTTGGTATTGGCTTTCACCACTAACACATCATTAGAACCGGTTTCCATCATCTCTGTTACCGTTCCCATTGTATAACCTTCTAGGTTGACGACTGAACAACCGATTAAATCGTGCCAGTAATAATCGCCCTCTTCCAGTTCAGGGAAAACAGATAAATCCACACCAATTTCAACATTCGCTAAAGTTTGTGCGGCTTCACGATCATCAACGCCTTTTAATTTAACGATGATTTCGTGATTATGATGACGCCAGTTTTCTAATTCCGTTGGCTGCCATTCACCTTTGATTTTTAAAAACCAAGGTTGGTAATCAAAAATGCTTTCAGCTTGTTCTGTTGATGAATAAATACGTAACCACCCACGAATACCGTAGGTTGAGCCTAATTTGCCCACAACTTCAATGCGTTGTTGTTCCATATTTTTCACCTATCTTAGTTTAAGAACTAAATCAAAAAGCGAGATTATGCTTTTTGGGCTTCTTTTACCAAAGTTGCAACACGATCTGAAAGTGATGCACCTTGAGCAACCCAGTGGTTTACACGCTCAAGATCAACACGAAGACGCTCTGCGTTACCTTGTGCGATTGGGTTGAAGAAACCTACACGCTCAATGAAACGACCGTCACGTGGTGAACGACTGTCAGCTACTACGATTTGATAAAATGGGCGTTTTTTAGCTCCGCCACGAGATAAACGAATGGTTACCATAACCTTCCTCTAAATGTTTAATTACTAAAAGAATATTCTCAAACTCGAAAGTGATTTAAGAATATAGCTTACTTTTTTCTCTGTATATATAGACAAAAAGCCTGAAGATTTTACACTTTTTGAGCAAAAAAGCAAGCCGATCGCCTATTTCAACTGAACAATTCGCCATAAAAAATGACCGCACTTCATCACAAAGTGCGGTCAAGTTTTCACTAATTTATTGGATTAATAAACCCCTTGTGCCAACATTGCATCGGCTACTTTTACAAAGCCAGCTACGTTTGCGCCCACTACATAGTTAATGTTTGCTTGGCCTTCTGCTGAACCGTATTTTTTACAGTTTGCATGAATATCTAACATGATGCGATGAAGCTGTCTGTCCACCTCTTCAGCAGTCCAGTATAAACGTTGTGAACTTTGCGCCATTTCTAAACCTGATGTCGCAACACCACCTGCATTAGCCGCTTTACCTGGGCCAAATAATACACCAGCCTCTAAGAATGCTTCTGTCGCTTCGATAGTAGTTGGCATGTTTGCCCCCTCAGCGACTAATTTCACACCATTTGCAATTAAGGCTTTTGCATCAGAGATCTCTAATTCATTTTGGGTTGCGCAAGGAAGTGCAATATCTGCTTTCACTTCCCAAGGGCGTTTACCTGCAAAATATTGAAGACCAAATTGTTTTGCAAACTCTTCTACTCGACCACGTTTTACATTTTTAAGCTCTAATAACGCTTCTAATTTTTCACGATCGAATCCTTCTGGTAAATACACGTAACCTGCAGAGTCAGAACAGGTTACAACTTTCGCACCTAGCGCCATCGCTTTTTCAATCGCATATTGCGCCACGTTACCCGAACCGGACACTAAAACCGTTTTACCTTGGAAACTATCCCCTTTCTCTGCAAGCATTGCTTGGGCAAAATAAACCAATCCATACCCTGTTGCTTCTGGGCGAATTAAGCTCCCACCGAATGAAAGACCACGACCAGTAAAGACACAAGCAGCTTGGTTTGATAATTTTTTCATATAGCCTGCAAGATAGCCTACTTCACGACCACCTACACCAATATCACCGGCGGGCACATCGGTATCTGGGCCAACATGACGATACAATTCAGCCATTAACGCTTGGCAGAAACGCATCACTTCAGCATCTGATTTGCCTTTAGGATCAAAATCTGAGCCGCCTTTCGCACCGCCCATTGGCAATGTGGTTAAGGCATTTTTAAAGATCTGTTCAAAACCTAAGAATTTTAAGATTGATAAGTTAACGGATGGATGAAAACGCATACCCCCTTTAAAAGGACCAATTGCACTGTTGAATTGCACACGGAAAGCACGGTTTACTTGAACTTGACCTTTATCATCAGTCCATGCCACACGGAATTGGATTGCGCGCTCTGGCTCAACTAAACGCTCTAATAAAGCTTCTGAACGGTATTTAGGGTTTGCTTCCAAGAAAGACCAGATTGACGTGAAGACTTCACGAACGGCTTGTAAAAATTCAGGTTGGTGGCCGTCACGTTGAGCCACTTTTTCAAGAAATGCGTCTAATGATGCTACTGCTGACATAGGATTTTCCTTCTAGTAGTGAGTTAATATGATGTGTGTAATGTTATTTTATTTATCACCGTCTTGTTGCGGCGTGTCATCAATATAACAATAGAAAAATCAACTAGGCAATAGTTTTTTTATAGAAAAAATGAAGAAAAAATAAAAAACGAGAAAAAATTTAATATTTTCTCGTTTTTATTAGATGAGTTCTAAAATCAGCACCTAGATTAGCACTTCAAGTTAAAAAGTGCTTATTTATTTTTACCTTCTAAGTAAAGCCATTCAGCGACTTGCTTCGCAAAATACGTCAAAATACCATCCGCACCCGCACGCTTAAAGCAAAGCAATGATTCCATAATGCATTCTTTTTCTTTCAGCCAACCATTTTGAATGGCTGCCATATGCATCGCATATTCACCAGAAACTTGATAAGCAAAGGTTGGCACGCCGAAATAGTCTTTCACACGATATACCATGTCTAAATATGGCATACCTGGTTTCACCATCACCATATCCGCGCCTTCTTGTAAATCAAGTGCGACTTCTTGCAAGCCCTCATTGCCATTTGCCGGATCAAGTTGGTAAGTTTTCTTATCCCCACCTTTCAGATTACCCGCAGAACCAACTGCATCACGGAATGGACCATAGTAATTAGACGCATATTTCGCTGAGTACGCCATAATTTGTGTATTGATATGGCCATTCTCTTCCAATGCCTGACGAATACGGCCAATACGACCATCCATCATATCACTCGGTGCCACAACATCTGCACCCGCTTCAGCATGGGAAAGTGCCTGTTTGATCAGAATATCTGTCGTGATATCGTTTAAGACATAGCCTTCTTCATCAATGATGCCATCTTGTCCATGGATAGTATAAGGATCAAGTGCCACATCAGTTAATACGCCTAATTCTGGATACGCAGCTTTCAATGCTTTTACGGCACGCTGTACCAAACCATTTGGGTTAAACGCTTCATCTGCCATTAAAGATTTTTTATCTTGCTCAACTACAGGGAATAATGCGATCACTGGCACACCATATTTTACTAAAAGGCCTGCTTCAATTAATAATTGATCGATGGTTAAACGCTCAACTTTAGGCATAGAAGGCACTGGTTCACGATGATTTTCACCTTCAATAATAAATACCGGATAAATTAAATCATTCGCTGTTAAGGTATTTTCTGCCACTAAACGGCGGCTAAAATCATGTTTACGTAAGCGACGAAGACGACGGGTTGGAAAACCGCCTAAAATTTGTTGAGTCATAATAATATTTCCTGTTTTTATGATGTTAAAAGGGCGTATCACCTACGCCCATTTTCTTAATCTTTGTGATTCAAATCACCTTGATTTTCTACCGCACTTTCTTCATCAGCTGCCTCTTCTTCATCCTCTTTCGGTTGATAGAAACGTGCAACTAACAAGCCTAATTCAAAGAGAAGACACATTGGTACAGCAAGTAAAGTTTGAGAGAACACGTCTGGTGGCGTTAAGATCATGCCAACAAAGAACGCTCCCACAATAATATAAGGGCGTTTTGCCGCCAATGCTTTTGTGGTTGTGACACCTGTCCAGCAAAGCAAAATAATAGCAACGGGTACTTCAAAGCACACACCGAAAGCCAAGAATAATGCTAGCGCAAAATCAAGGTAACTGCTGATATCTGTTGCGATAGCGACCCCTTCTGGTGCAGTTTGCGTAAAGAAACTAAACACGAAAGGGAAAACAACATAATAAGCAAACGCTACACCGCAATAGAATAAAACTGTACTGGAAAACAATAACGGATAAATTAAACGTTTTTCATGTTGATACAGTGCCGGCGCAACAAACGCCCAAATTTGATAAAGCAAATAAGGTACAGAAATAAACACCGAGACAATCGCGGTTAATTTAATTGGCGTAAAGAAAGGTGTTTGGATATTGGTTGCAATCATCGTTGCACCTTTTGGCATCACCGCTGTTAAAGGTGCGGCAACAAAATGATAAATATCATTAGAAAAATAAACCAACGCCACAAAAACCACTAAAATACAAATTACACAACGTAATAAGCGGTTTCTGAGTTCAACAAGATGGGTAATTAACGGTTGGGAATCGTCCGTCGTATTGCTCATAATTATTCTCTAGGACTTAGCTTCAGATTTAGGTGCTGGTTGCAGTTCCACATCATCCGGCGAATAGTAATCAGATAAACGCTCGGTTAATTCAGCTTGTTCATGGGCTTCAAGTGCGGTCAAATCTACTTCTGTTTTTTCAGGTTCTGAAACTTCAGCAAGTTCATTCTCTACATGCTCTGCCGATGCTGTTTCAGCCGATTTTTCTGTAGTTTCTTGTGAATTCACCACGAGTTTTTCAGCAGAATCAGCCGAATTTTCAGCCGCACTTTTAATTTCTTTAATTTGCTCTTCTACCGTTGTGCCCGCTGCAGCTGCTTTTTCTTCTAGCTCCGCACGCATTTTTTGAGCCTGTTCTTTCAGCTCTTCAACGGTTTTACTTAAGTCTGGGGAAAGCTGTTTTAGATTAAGTTGTTCCGCTTTCTTAATGCTATCTTGCAATTCTTGCAATTTAAGCTCTTGTTTTAATTCATTTTGAACATTAGCTGCCAACCCACGGATTGTTTTCACCCAGCCCATTACCGTGCGAATAGCCACAGGTAAACGCTTAGGGCCTAGTACTACTAAGCCCACAAGCATCAATAAAACAAGTTCGGAAAAACCAATATCAAACACGGTTATGCCTGTTCTTTATCTTTTACAGTTTCAGTTTTTTCAGCGGTTGTTGTACCGTCTTTAATTTGAGTAAATTCCGCATCTTTTTTCGGCTCGTCATCAGACATCGCTTTTTTAAAGCCTTTTACTGCTGCGCCAAGATCAGAGCCCGCATTGCGTAATTTTTTTGTACCGAATACTAATAAAATCACGACTAATAAAATAATCATTTGTGCTGGGGATAAACCAAACATAGAAAAACTCCGTTAGAATTAAATTGAAAATTTGGGCTTGAATATACTCTTTTTATGCATTTGTCTCAAGAGGTAATTTTAAAAGTGCGGTCAAAAAAATTAGAGGATTTTCAACCGCACTTTCGTCTTCTTATTCAGCCAGTTCTGTTTATTCATCAGACATTAACGCTCATCCACCATATTAAGCTTATGTGACAGAAATTATGAAATAACAAAATCCAGTTCTTTCATGTATCGCTCATAACATTGCAAGATGTCCACGATCAAATCCTCTTCATTTGTAATACTCAAAGGATAACCTTCCAAGTGAATATTGGTTGAAACCATTAATGCATGATGAACTTGTGCAGTTTCAGGCTCAGGCTTCTCGAACAAGGTAATTTGGTAAAAAAAATCTTCTGCTAATCCATTTTCAATAGAAAGAACCAGTTGATTATTATCACGACCAAAATGTTTCTGTAAGGTCACATTTAAACCATAGGTACCAATGAGTAGCTGGCGCAACTCTCTCATTGCCAAAAGCGCCGTTGTTTTTAAATGTAAAATGGCATCATCTCGCTTAGGTTCAATCACTAACTGTCTTAAACGGCTACGCCAGTTTGCACCTGTCCACAAATCTGAAACCTCTGTGGAATAATATTGACGTTCAAATCGTAAGCCCTTCAACAAACTCCATGCCATCACAGACATCAATAGAGCAAAAGGTAAAGAAAAAAACAACATCGTTGATTGGAGTATTTCAATACCACCAAAAAGATAAAGCACAAACGTAACTACTGACAATAGCCCTCCCCAGAACATAGATTGCCAACGAGGTGAAATCTGGCTTTTGTCTTCAATCGCGATATTATTAAGCGTATAAATACCAAAGTTAATGGTGACGATAAAAAAGAGTGTGATAATAAATAAAGCTAAAGTTTTAGTTAAGCCGGAATAGGGTAAATAACTCAGAAAATCAAAAAGGAGTGACCCCACATTATTTACAGCTTGACCTAATGCCCCCTTAGCAAGATGTTCATTGACCCAAATGGCCCCATTTCCAAATACTGTGAACCATAAAACAAAGAATAAACTTGGCACCATCAATACGCCGAAAATAAACTCCCGTAAAGTTCGTCCGCGAGAAATCCGTGCGATAAAAATTCCAAACCCTGGAGCCCATGAAAACCACCATGCCCAGTAAAAAACGGTCCAATCCATAAACCAGTCTAGATGTTCTACATCATAGGCATAAGCCTTGAAGCCGACTCTAATTAAACCGCTTAAGTAGGTACCAATATTTTCTGTAAACGCAGAAATTAAATATATTGTCGGACCGAATAACAAAACCAGTAGCATAAAGAGAAATGTGACGCCTAGATTAAGCTCACTAAGAATACGGAATCCGTTAGCTATGCCCTGCAGTGAAATTAAAATAGCAATGATAAAAACACTCACCAAAATAAGGGGAACCAAATACGGTGAGTTATCCAATAAATGCATGGAATGGAACGCTGCAGCTAATCGAATTGCACTGTAACCTAAAGTTGCGACCACGCCAAATAAGGTAGTGCAAATTCCGAGAATATCAATGATATCCCCGACTCTTCCATTAATCTTTTCTTTCAGTAAGGGATAAAAACAAGAACGTAAAGAAAATGGCAATTTATAGCGAAATCCGAAGTAAGCAATCGTAAGTGCGATCAATCCATAAATAGCCCAAGCACTGATGCTCCAATGAAAAATACTAAAAAATAATGCCGTTTTAACTTTCTCATATTCACCTATTGGTGAAAGAAAGTGTGAAAGCGGTTCAGCGACACCAAGAAAAACAATGCCAATACCAATTCCAGAGGTAAAGAGTAATGCAATCCAAGAGCCTAATTTAAACTCTGGTTCTTCCTCATCACTCCCGAGTTTAATATCGCCATATCGTCCTAATGCCAAGAAGAGTAAAAAAAATAGAAAAAATGCACTCAGTAAAATATAAAACCAGCTAAATTGAGAGAAAATAAATGCTTTCGCCGCAGCAAGATAAGATATCGTTTGCTGCGTATCAAATAAAAGGGCTGCAATAATCGCTAAGCTAAAACCTAAACTGCCCCAAATAACATTTGCTTTGAACGTATTTTGTATCTTCATATTTGTTTTAAGATAAAAAGTGCGGTTAAAAATTTAGAGGATTTTCAACCGCACTTTAGTCTTATTATTCAGCCAGTTCAGTTTGCTCGTGTGCCATCAATTCTTGGCCAACGTCATCTAGCAAACTTAAGTAACGTTCATAATGTTTCAACATATCAGCAATTAATTCATCTTGATCCATATATTGCACATCATAACCCACTCGACCATCAAAGAAATAAGTGTATGGTTCATAAGTCATACTATGCTGGATATGTGGCAAGTTATCGTCATTAATTAATTGCTCTGACACCTCACGACCGATAGATTTCACCCCATACATAAAGTCTCGCATCAAATCTTTCTGAATGACTAACTCGACTGCAGGTTCATCTTGATCAAATAACGTGTTAATTTGTACGCTTAAGTCATATTTGCCAATCAACTCTTGACGTAATTCACGCATAGCTGGTAAAATCGTATGTTTAAGGAAACGTAAAATATCTTTTTCTTGCGTTTGGTTCATCATTTGTTCCAAACGTTCTTTCCATTTATCCCCCGTCCAGAAAATACTGGTTGGATTAACTTTGGTATCAAAATATTTTTTATCCGCATTCAAGCCTTTCCATAAACTAAAACACATCAACAACATCAACATGGCGAAAGGTAACGCCACTAATAGCGTCATTGCCTGTAGATTAGCCAAGCCGCCTGATTGCATCAAAACAATGGCGACAACTGACATTAATATGCCCCACATCACCGCTTGCCAACGTGGTGCAGCAAGACTTTTATCACGTGATGCAATGTTATTTAATACATAAATACCGGAGTCTGCTGAGGTGATAAAGAATAAAGAAATCACCACCAAACTCACTAAACCCGTTACACCAGAAAGCGGTAAATAATCTAAGAACTTAAAGAGCAACGTTTCAGGCGAAGAAATCATTTGTCCTAATGCACCAGCCGCCTCACCATCATTTAACCAAATAGCCGTGTTACCAAATACGGTAAACCACAAAATACCGAACATGCTAGGAATCACCAACACGCCAAAAATAAATTCGCGAATGGTACGCCCTTTCGAGATACGCGCAATAAATAAACCTACAAATGGCGCCCAAGAACACCACCATGCCCAATACAGAATGGTCCAACCGCTAAACCAGCCAGTATGTTCTTGTTCATAAACATAGGTTTTGAAGCTTAATTGGACTAAGTTGCTGAGATAAGTTCCGATGTTGTCGCTAAAAGCAGATAACAAATAAAGTGTTGGCCCCGCCACTAATACAAAAATCAACAAACAGAAAGCTAATGTTAAATTCAGCTCACTTAAGATTTTTACCCCTTTTCCTACACCAGAAATCGCGGAAAATGTGGCTAAACTCATCACGACAGCAATCACGATAATTTGCAGACTAAAGCTATTTTCACTAATCCAACCTAATTGATGTAAGCCAGCCCCCAATTGGGATGCACCAAAACCTAATGTTGTGATAATCCCGAATAAGGTGGCAAGTAATGCCATGATGTCGATAAGATCACCTAACTTGCCATTAATACGCTCTTTCAATAACGGATAGAAACAAGAACGTAATGCCAAAGGTAATTTGTAACGGAATCCAAAGTAAGCCAATGCTAACGCAATCGTGCCATACACCGCCCAGGCATGAATTCCCCAGTGGAATAAGGTGTGTAACAAGGCTTCTTGTTGCTTATGCTCTGCGCTGCCTGTGGTAATATCAGATAAGTAATGTGTCAATGGCTCTGCGACACCAAAGAACATCAACCCTACCCCCATGCCGGCAGCAAATAACATCGCCAACCAAGAAAGAAAACCGAACTCAGGCTCTTCTTCATCATTGCCTAATTTGATATTACCTAGGCTACTGACTGATAAAATGACTAAAAAGCCCAAAAACACTGAGAATGCTAATACGTAAAACCAACTAAAGTTAGCAAAAATGCCCGATTTTGCGGTATTTAATAAAGTTTGCGTTTGTTCAGGTGCGATTAAAATCATCGCGACAAGTAACACCACAAAAAATAACGTTGCACCAATCACTAAAGGATTGAACGACGTTTGCTTTTCCATAAATTTAGATAAAGACAACGCTTTCCCCTTGAAAATTAAGTGAATAAAAATAAAATCAGATTAATAAAACAAGGCCCTAAGCCCTAAATGGTGCGATGGAACCATCGCAAATGACAGCACGGAGAAGTGCGATTTTGAAGGAAACGCTCAGTAGGATTTGAGTGGATTGTTTCCAAATACGAAATTTATAATATCAAAATATCAATATTTTTTCAAATTAACGAAAATTAAAATACGATAAAGAAAAAGTGCGGTCAGAAAAATCGTTAAATTTTTGACCGCACTTTAACTTAATAATACTCATATGAATGTTCAACAATAGTGCTGCTAGGTTCATTAGCCTCATCAAACTCTTCATCCTTCAACACATTGCCATAGTTATCAACAGTCTTTTTCCAACGTTTTACAGAAGATTTTGAACCATCTCCAAATCCCAAAGGTGGGAATTCTTCAAATTGAATTTGATGTCCATTAGCATCAAAAGTCCTCACCTCTTTTCCACCATAACTGAATTCTGTCTGTTCAATTAGTTTTCCATCAGAGTATTTATTGGTATATTTTACAGGCTCAACAGCAAAAAGCTCATTCTTAAATTCTACAACATTGCCATGTTCATCATAATGGTAGCTATATTTGTTCATGCCATTTTCAAGTTTCTCGCACTCATTCTCACAAGAGTCATCTGTTTCTTTTTTAATGATTAATAATCCATTTTTATCATAAGTATTTTCAGATATAACTCGAGATTCGCTATCTTTAAATTTCTGTTTCTCTATAACCGTCAAAGTACCATCTGAATTAGTACGATAGCTATATTCGAGAACAGCGTCATCATCACTCCAAAAAATTTTAATCAATCGCCCTTGTTCGTCATACACAAAGTTTTTTGTTTGAGCAGAAGAATCTAATGTTTCTTCTTTGATTTTAAATCCCTTTGGATTAAAGTGAGTAATCTTATGTTCCAAAACAGAAGAATTACGTAGATCTGTTATTTTCATTTCCCATTTTTTTACTGGTCCTTTCAAATTTAATAAGGCTAAATCTGTTTTTAAGTGGGCAAAAAGTGTAGTGGAAAACAAAGTTAACAGACATCCCAATACGATGTGACGCATAAAAAGCTCCATTAGGTAAATAATTAAAAAGTGCGGTCAGAAAAATCGTTAAATTTCTGACCGCACTTTATTGAATGTTGATTAAATTCGTTCTTCGATAATGCCGCCACCCAAGCAGACTTCATCTAGGTAAAACACGGCTGATTGACCTGGCGTGACCGCGGCTTGCGGTTCGTCAAAAATCACGCGGATACAATCGTCATCAATTGGCTCAACCAAACAAGCGATGTCTGTTTGACGATAGCGCGTTTTCACTGTACAACGGAACGCTTCACGCACTGGTTCTCGATTGACCCAGTGGAGCTGTTTAGCAATTAATCCTTTAGAGAACAAGCGTGGATGATCATGTCCTTGCGCAACAATCAATTCATTGTTTTCGACATCTTTATCCACTACATACCAGGCTTCATCACCGGCATTTTTTAATCCACCGATACCTAATCCTTTTCGCTGCCCCAGTGTGTGGTACATCAAGCCTTCATGGCGACCAATAATCTCGCCATCTACGGTACGGATGTCACCTGGTTGAGCCGGCAAATAACGCGCTAAGAAATCTTTAAATTTACGCTCACCGATAAAGCAAATCCCAGTAGAGTCTTTTTTCTTCGCGGTAATTAAACCTAAATCTTCTGCAATAGCACGCACGATTGGCTTTTCGATTTCACCTACAGGGAAAAGGCTTTGACCTACCTGATGTTTACTCAACGTGTAAAGGAAATAGCTTTGGTCTTTGTTGCTATCTAAGCCGCGTAATAGCTCTGCTTGATTATCTGCACCACGACGACGCACATAATGGCCGGTAGCAATATAGTTAGCGCCCAAATCTTCCGCTGCATATTCCAAGAAAGCTTTAAATTTAATTTCTTTATTGCATAAAATATCCGGGTTTGGCGTACGACCAGCTTTGTATTCTGTTAAGAAATGTTCAAACACGTTATCCCAATATTCCGCCGCAAAATTGATTTTATGTAGCTTAATACCTAGCTTATCGCATACTGCCTGCGCATCAGCAAGATCCGCTGCGGCTGTACAATAATCGGTATCGTCATCTTCTTCCCAGTTTTTCATAAACAGGCCTTCCACTTGGTAGCCTTGCTGTTGAAGAATAAACGCAGAAACGGAGGAATCCACTCCTCCTGACATACCACATATTACTTTTTTAGTGGCATTTTCGGCAAGTTGTTCTGCAGAGAGTTTCGGAAAATGTTTTTCGTAGGTTTGTGATTTCATAGTTTAGTAATAAATGTTCCACTAAATAAATAATTGGGCATTCTACCGCAAATCAAGTAAGAGTAAAAATGCCCGACAATTTCGGGCACTTTCATACAGGTTACGGCATGATCACTTCATTGAACGTCGAGAAGTTACCGTTTTCCCTCCAATCCCCCAGTTATCCATATCGACTTCGTCAATAACCACCACTGTCGTTTCGGGATTTTTGTTTAACACTTTCTGTAATAAATGGGTGACACCTTCAATTAACTCTGCTTTTTGTTTAGCTGTCGGCGCCTCTGCTCCACCGGTCACTTTAATATTGACATAGGGCATACTGTTCTCTCATCACAACGTTAAATAGAACTACTTCACTTCATAAAATTGCGAATCATCGTCTTTCTTCGCAAATTTTTGTTCGTACTCAGCTTTGGCATTTTCATCGCCAGCATCTAATTTTTCTTGCAAAGTGTCACAAGGTTTATCGCAATCACAGGCTTTGGCAATACCGAGTGAGGAAAGGCCTCCACAGCTACCTTTTAAAGCTTGTTTTTTAAAGATAAAGCCTACTGACATCAATACGATAATTGCCACAAAAGCTAATAGGGTAAAAAATAACGTTTGCATGATTATTCCTTATTTGCGAGTAATTTTTGGAAGGCTGACGACATTTTTGTTTCAAAGCCTTTTTCCGTTTTCATAATTAAATACACTGGAATATTTTCTTTCTCGGCCACTTCAAGTGCTTTATTTTCACCGAGTACAAATAAACCTGTAGATAAGCCATCAGCAGTCATCGAACTTGGTGCAAGCACGGTAATTGAGGCTAAATGATGCTGAATTGGATAACCTGTTTTTGGATCGATTTCATGAGCAAAGCGTTGACCGTTTTCCTCAAAATAAATACGGTAATCGCCTGAGGTCGCCATCGCCATATTATTTAAACCAATCACTTCTTGAACGGCTCTTTCACCGGTATTATTCGGTTTTTCAATGGCGATTTGCCACGCTTTATTCTCGGGATTTTTACCTTTAGCGCGAATTTCCCCGCCAATTTCCACCATATAATTTTGCACGTGGTGTTGCTCTAATACATCCGCAACTTGATCCACCCCAAAGCCCTTAGCAATCGATGATAAATCAATATAAACTTGCGGTACTGCTTTACTTAATGTTGGGGTTTTACCGCTCATATCAAGGTGAATCTTATCAATTCCCACCCAACTTTGACGTTCAGCAAGTTGCTCTGGGGTTGGCTTACGTTCTGGGCGTTTTTCTGGCCCAAAGCCCCATAAATTTACTACAGGCCCGACTGTCACATCCAATGAACCTTCAGTAACCTTATTTAAACGGATCGCTTCTTGTAATACTTTGGCAAAGTCAGCAGAGATTTCAATTGGCGTATTCACTTGCGTATTTTGATTAAAGCGACTTAATTCGGAATCGTTAATGTAAGTGGACATTTTCTGATTCACATCTTTTAAAACCACTTCAATCTGCTCATGTGTTTTTTCAGCATTTTCTTTAACTGAACCGTCATCAATGTAGCGGATATGGTAAGTGGTTCCCATGGTTTTGCCGCTAAGTGAAATAATTTCGGGATCTTTTTTACAAGCACTTAATGAACAAGCCAAAGCAATTACAATCAATCCGCTTAATATTTTTTTCATCTATTCCTTCCTAAATATATGAATTACAGGCAAACCGACGCGTCTATCAGCTTGCCTGTAATCCATCTTAAATATTGACCGCACTTCATCACAAAGTGCGGTCAGTTTTAATGATGTTTGGGTTAACTAAAATCAACCACCGAAGTCATCTAATAAGATGTTTTCATCTTCAACACCGAGGTCTTTCAACATTTTGATTACCGCAGCGTTCATGACTGGAGGTCCACACATGTAGTATTCACAATCTTCTGGTGCTTCATGATTTTTCAAGTAGTTTTCATAAAGTACGTTGTGAATAAAGCCAGTGTAACCTGTCCAGTTATCTTCTGGTAACGGATCAGATAATGCCACGTGCCATGTAAAGTTTGGATTTTCTGCTTGAAGCTGATCAAAATCTTCTACATAGAACATTTCACGTTTAGAACGTGCACCATACCAGAATGACATTTTACGTTTAGAGTGTAAACGTTTTAATTGGTCAAAGATATGAGAACGCATTGGTGCCATACCTGCACCACCACCGATGAAGACCATTTCATTGTCAGTTTCTTTCGCAAAGAATTCACCGAATGGACCAGAAATTGTCACTTTATCACCCGCTTTTAATGACCAAATGTACGAAGACATTTGACCTGGAGGTGCATCAGGTTGACGTGGTGGAGGCGTTGCAATACGCACGTTAAGCATAATGATGCCTTTCTCTTCTGGGTATGAAGCCATAGAATAAGCACGGATAATATGCTCGTCTACTTTAGACACGTAACGCCATAAATCGTATTTGTCCCAATCTTCGTGGTATTCTTCTGGAATATCAAAATCTTTATAGTAAACCGTATGTGGATCAGCTTCGATTTGGATATAACCACCCGCACGGAAAGGTACTTCTTCGCCTTCAGGAATCGCTAATTTAAGCTCTTTAATGAAGGTTGCTTTGTTATCATTAGAAATAACAGTACATTCCCATTTTTTCACGCCGAAGATTTCTTCTGGAAGTTCAACGTCCATATTGCCTTTTACATTCACTTGGCAAGCTAAACGATAACCTTCTTTTGCTTCACGTTTATTAATGTGAGAAAGTTCGGTTGGTAAAATTTCACCACCGCCACTTTTCACTTTCACGACACATTGACCACAAGAGCCACCACCACCACAAGCAGAAGAAACGAAAATACCTTTACTTGCTAATGCACCAAGTAATTTGCCACCAGCAGGTAAGGTGATCGCTTTTTCAGGATCGTCATTAATAGTAATGGTGATATCACCAGAATCCACTAATTTTGATTTAGCGAATAAAATAATCGCAACGAGCACTAAAAGGATAACCGTAAATGCCGCAACACCTAATAATAAAATTGAAGATTCGCTCATTTATGCCTCCTTATAACTGAATACCAGAGAATGACATAAAGCCAAGCGCCATCAAGCCTGCAGTGATAAAGGTAATCCCTAATCCTTTTAAGCCTGCCGGTACATCGGCATATTTCATTTTTTCGGTTAAGCCTGCAAGCGCAACGATTGCTAACATCCAACCAAGCCCTGCACCCACACCATAAACTGCAGATTCTGCAAAAGTGTATTCACGTTGTACCGCAAAAGATACACCACCAAAGATCGCACAGTTTACGGCGATAAGTGGAAGGAAGATACCTAATGCGTTATAAAGTGCGGGGAAGAATTTATCTAAAGTCATTTCAAGAATTTGAACGATACCCGCGATAATCCCGATAAACGTAATAAAGCTTAAGAAGGATAAATCTACCCCTTCAACTAAGGCGCTATCTTTTAACACATGTTCGAACACAAATTGGTTCGCCGGCACAGAAATACCAAGCACCACTGTTACTGCAACCCCTAAGCCGAATGCTGTTGACACTTTTTTCGATACGGCAAGGAAAGTACACATCCCTAAGAAGAAAGAAAGCGCCATATTTTCAATGAAGATCGCCTTCACAAATAGGCTAATATAATGTTCCATTGATTATTTCTCCTGTTGCTCAGGTTTCCACGTTCTTAAGCCCCAAATAACGAAGCCAATAATAAAGAACGCACTTGGTGCAAGAAGGAATAAACCGTTTGGTTGATACCAACCACCGTCTTGAATTGTTTGGAATACAGGGAAACCAAATAAACGACCAGAACCGATTAGTTCACGTAATGTTGCAACAATTAATAAGATCGCACCATAACCTAAACCGTTACCGATACCATCAACAAAGCTTTCTAGCGGAGGTGATTTCATCGCAAACGCTTCTGCGCGTCCCATTACGATACAGTTTGTAATGATAAGACCAACGAATACAGAAAGTTGTTTAGATAAACCATAAGCATAAGCTTTTAGTACTTGGTCAACTAAGATTACTAAAGATGCGATAATCGCCAGTTGCACAATGATACGGATACTATTTGGAATATAGTTACGAATCAATGAAATGAACAAACTGGAGAAACCGGTTACCAAACTTACCGCAATCGCCATAACGATCGCGGTTTGTAATTGGGTCGTTACCGCTAATGCAGAACAGATACCCAAAATTTGCAAGGCAATCGGGTTATTTTTAACAATAGGATCGAATAAAAGACCTTTTAAGTTTACTTTTGCATCAGCCATTATTTGATTTCTCCTGCTTTAAATTTCGCTAAGAATGGACCAAAGCCATTTTGGCTGAACCAATAATCAAATGAACCTTGAACACCGTTACTGGTTAAAGTTGCACCTGATAAACCATCTACACCGTGCTCTTTATCTGCAGCAGAGCTACCTTTATAGATTTTGAATTTTTGGTTACCTTGTTCATCGAATAATTTTTTATCAACGAACTGTGCTTGCCAACGTGGGTTCGCAATTTCGCCCCCAAGACCAGCTGTTTCACCTTGATCATAGTAAGTAATACCTTTGATGGTATTTGCATCTGGTGCAACAGAAACAAAGCCATACATGGTTGACCATAAACCACGGCCATACATTGGTAATACCACTTGGGTTACATTGCCTTGTTCATCTTTTACAAGATAAACACGTGCTTGATTTGCACGAACCTTGATTCCGGCTTTATCTGCCTCAGCTGGGATAGCTTGGCTCTTAGCTGGATCTTTAACGGCATCTTTAGGTTCAAATTTATTAATTTCTTCTGCTGAAGCTTGAACGTAATCACCACTTTGCAAATCAACTAAACGTGGTTCAATAAATTTGCTGTAAGTGTCTTTAATTACTGATGCATTATCTTCTTTCATTAAGCCAGCAACAGTTAAAATGTTACGTTGAACGTCGAGTGCTTTTTGTTCATCTTGTTTGGATTTTAATGCTACTGCAGCACCAGAAACCACGATAGAACACACTAAACTTAGCAACACAACAACGGTAACTGTACCGCTAACGCTATCTTTATTAAATTTAGCCATTTGTTCTTGCTCTCCGACGTTTGATATTTGCTTGAACCACGATGTAGTCGAAAATTGGTGCAAATAAGTTTGCAAATAAAATCGCTAACATCATCCCTTCTGGATAAGCTGGGTTCACTGTACGAATTAATACCGCCATCACGCCAATTAACGCACCGTACCACCATTTACCCGTGTTGGTAAATGAAGCTGATACTGGGTCGGTTGCCATAAAGATCATACCAAGTGCAAAACCACCTAATACAAAGTGCCAATGCCAAGGCATTGAGAACATTTGGTTAGAATCAGAACCGATTAAGTTGAATAAGGTTGCTGTACCAATCATACCGATCATGACACCAGCCATAATGCGCCAAGAAGCAATTCGAGTGAATACAATCACTGCACCACCGATTAATAACGCAAGGGTTGAAACCTCACCCATTGAACCAGGGATATTACCAATGAAGGCATCCATCCAAGTAATAGGTTGACCGGTTACCGTGTGTTGTAATGCAGCTTGACCACCTTGAGACCATTGTGAAAGTGCGGTTGCGCCTGAGAAACCATCTGCAGCAGTCCATACTAAGTCACCGGAAATTTGAGCCGGATAAGCGAAGAATAAGAATGCACGACCAGCAAGTGCAGGGTTCATAAAGTTACGACCTACACCACCAAAGATTTCTTTCGCAACCACGATACCAAAGGTGATACCTAGTGCGGCTTGCCATAATGGCAATGTTGGTGGAACGATTAACGCAAATAAAATGGTTGAAACGAACATCCCTTCATTTACTTCATGACCACGCACCACTGAGAATAATAATTCCCAAATTGTACAAACGGTAAATACCACTAAGTAAATTGGTAAGAAGAAGATCGCCCCTAACGCCATTTTTGAGCCCCAAGTTGCATTATTGGTTAAATCTAAACCTAATGAACTTGCAAGCGCATAGTGCCAATCGTTAGCAATTAATTGATCTAAATTGCCTAATTGATTTAAGGCAGGGATCGCTTGGTTACCCACATTGTACATCCCATAGAAAATCGCTGGGAACAACGCAAGGAAAACCGTAATCATCATACGTTTTGAGTCTAACGCATCACGAACGTGTGTGTTTTTGTGCGTTACCGTACCTGGTGTATAAAGCAAGGTATAAATCGATTCAAAGACCGGATAAAGCTTGCTGTATTTACCACCTGGTAAAAACGCGGGTTCCATTTTTTCAAAAAGATTTTTTAAACCCATTTTTAACCTTCCTTCTCAATCTTATCTAATACTTGACGCAAGATTGAACCGTATTCATATTTGCCCGGGCAAACGAAAGAACATAATGCTAAGTCTTCTTCATCTAATTCAAGACAACCTAACGCTTGTGCACCATCGGTATCGCCCACGATTAAATCACGTAATAATAATGTCGGTAAAATATCCAACGGCATTACGCGCTCATAGCTACCGATTGGTACCATTGCACGCTCACCACCATTTTCTGCAGTAGTGAAATTGAATAATTTCTTACCAAAGTGACCTAATACGGTACGGGTAATCGAATATTTGTTCGATTGTGGTGTGATCCAACCTAAGAACTCTTTCTCATTACCTTCTGCAATCACAGAAACTTGTAATGCATAACGACCCAAATAGTCGTGAGCATCTTTTGCTGTTTGACCACAAAGCACAGAACCAGAAATCACACGGTTATTACCGTCTTTTAACTCACCTGCCGTTAATTGAGAAAGGTTAGCACCGATTACGGTACGAACTAAACGAGGCTCTTTCACTTGCGGACCCGCAAGAGAAATAATGCGTTCTAAATAAAGTTCGCCCGTAGTGAATAATTTACCTACAGCAATCACATCTTGGTAATTGATATGCCATACGGTTTTATTCACACCAACTGGATCGATAAAGTGAATATGAGTACCTACTAAACCAGCAGGATGAACACCACCAAAATCATGTACTTTTAGGTTAGGTAAATCCACGGTTGGGATATTGCTATCACCCGCTTTACATAAATTTAATGGTTTATTTGGGAATAGACGACTTAATACTGTTAAACCGTCAATAAAATCTTGCCAATGCTCTTTTAACACCACCTCTGGATTTGCTGCCAAAGGATTGGTATCCATCGCATTTACAAACAGAGAAGAAGGTTCTGCATCTAAGGCAGGCACTTTGCTGAACGGACGGGTGCGGAACGCTGTCCACAAACCGGATTCAACGAGGTTTTGTTTAACTTGTTCAGAAGAAAGCGTATTGAGCTCACCTGCGTTATATTTAGCGAAAGTAACTTGATCGTTACCTTGCACCTCAATGACCACAGATTGTAATACACGTTTTTCGCCACGATTAATTACAGTGATAGTACCACTTGCAGGGGCTGTGAAAACCACTCCAGGGTTTTTCTTGTCTTCAAAAAGCACTTGGCCTTTTTTCACAACATCGCCTTCACGTACCTTCATAGAAGGACGCATACCCACATACTCTTCACCAAGAATCGCAACCTGATTCACAGCGTTACCGCTATGGATTACTTGTGCTGGTTTTCCTGCAATAGGAAGATCCAAGCCTTTTTTGATTGTAATCATACTGTTTGCACTACTTTTCTAGGTTAAAAACACGATTGCGATTAAAGCATACACTCTAAAAGCAATCTCACGATTGAGCGTGACCAGAAAACACTTTTAAGATCAAAGCGTTATTAACTGACACATAAATTCAAAAACTCAAATCTGTTTAATTCCTCGATGAGTAAGAAATTACTTACACAACCAGAAATTGAAATTCGAAAATTAAAAGCGCCTTATTCTATCGAAAAATGGGCTTTTATTCCACTTTACGCCCTTACTTTTTGTGAAATATTTGTGAACCTTTTAGACTCATACTTATTAGGAGTTAGAAATAAATAGGAATTAAAAATAAAAAAGAGAGAATGTCTCTTACCTTCTCTCTTCTTATGAAAATCTAATATAGGGAACGTAAGGAAATACTTACTGTCCAACACCAAGACAATTTGGTGATTTTGGAAATGCTTCACCTAGACTCTCCCATTCGCTTTTTGTATAGAGGTGAAGAGCTAATGCGTGAATGCCATTTTTTAAATCATCGGCAAAAAGTTGGTAAAGTTTTTGGTGACGCTGCACCTTGCGCATGCCTTCAAAAGCATCGCTGACAATCACTAATTTAAAATGAGAATCGGCTCCACGACCGGAACTGTGCATATGGCTTTCATTTTCCACGGTGGCAAAGTGCGGTTGAAATTCGGTTTGAATTCTCTCTAATAATTCTTGCTGTTTTGACATAAATAAACTCCCTAACTTTTTGCTATACATTCAGCGTTAAGTTTGTAAGAATAACACAAATTAACCTAATTCAATGAGGAAATTATGAAAGTAACAAACAAAATCAAAGTATTATCAACAATGACGTTGGCGGCTGCGACATTATTTTTAGCAGGTTGCCAAGCGCAATCTAATACCTTAACTTTTACCCCTCAATCGCCAACTGCATCAATGAATATTAACCAATCAGCAGTGGTAACAGTTAATACTCGTGATTCTCGTCCACAACAAGAAATTGCAACTTATACTAAATCAGGTGAGCTGATTAAATTAAACGCCTCACCAAGCGTCACTCAACTTTTCCAACAAGTGATGCAACAAAATTTAGTCAGCAAAGGGTTCCGTATCGGGCAAGCTAATAATGCAAATGCTGGTGTAACCGTTGAAGTGAAAGAATTCAATACTCACGTAGATCAGGGTAATTTACGTTATACCTTGAACAGCAAAATTCAAGCAGTTGTTTATGTACAAGGTCCACGCGGACAATACAACAAAACCTTTAATGCGACCCGTTCACAATCTGGCGCATTTAATGCGAGCAATGATGAAATTCAAAAAGTGTTAGGCGAAACCTTCAAAGATATTGTTAATAATATTTATCAAGATCAAGAAGTTACTAACGCAATTAATCAATATACTAATTAATTAAAAGTGCCATGTCCTTTTCAATAATACTTGACGAAAGCGCCTTTCAAGCGTAACATTCGCCCGATTTTTTAACGAGAAGGACACACACTTTGGACAGTCATAGTCGATACCGAATATCGCTTTAGACTCTCGCCTCTTATCAGCGAGAGTTCGCTGGTAATCAATTTACCTTTCTTCGGCATCTTTTATCGAACGAAACCCATTTTTAAAACATACAAAAATTTGACCGCACTTTTCTCTAGTGCCAATTTCGTTTGATCTTTTTTTGTTCACTGTTGGATCTTCATAATCCCAAAAGGAGTATGACCAATGATTAACGCTTTTGCCATTAACGATTCCCGTTTGCTTCGTATTGATGACGAACCAGCCGAGCTCAGTTCTGCTATTTGGTTAGATTTACTGGAGCCGACAGGGGAAGAACGTGAAATGCTGCAAGAAGGCTTAGGACAAAGTCTCGCCTCATTCCTCGAATTAGAAGACATCGAGGCATCCGCGCGTTTCTTCGAAGACGAAGACGGTTTACACTTGCACTCATTCTTCTATTGTGAAGACGAAGAAAACTACGCTGACCTCGCAAGCGTGGCATTTACTATCCGTGATGGTCGTCTATTTACCTTGCGTGATCGTGAGTTACCGGCATTCCGTTTATATCGTATGCGTTCCCGTAGTCAACGCTTATTAGAATGCAATGCGTATGAAGTTTTGCTCGACTTATTTGAAACCAAAATTGAGCAATTAGCGGATGTTATCGAAAACGTTTATGCGGATTTAGAAAAATTAAGTCGTGTAATTCTAAACGGTACGCAAGATGAAGCTTTCGATGAAGCCTTAAATACCCTAACAGAACAAGAAGATACCAGTTCTAAAGTGCGTTTGTGTTTGATGGATACACAACGTGCATTGGGTTTCTTGGTGCGTAAAACACGTTTACCGGCTAATCAGTTAGAACAAGCTCGTGAAATCTTACGAGATATCGAATCCTTGCAACCGCATAATGAGTCTTTATTCCAAAAAGTAAACTTTTTAATGCAGGCGGCAATGGGTTATATTAATATCGAGCAGAATAAAATCATGAAATTCTTCTCGGTGGTGTCTGTGATGTTCCTACCGGCAACACTTGTGGCATCCACTTACGGAATGAACTTTGAATTTATGCCGGAGCTTCATTTTAAATATGGCTATCCAATGGCTATTGGCTTAATGATTGGTGCGGCACTTACACCTTACATCTATTTCAAACGGAAAGGTTGGTTATAATGGAAATTTCCCAAACTGCGTTATTTTTAGGATCGATTATCGATCTGTATTGTTTAGTGTTAATTTTACGCGTATGGCTTCCCTTAGCGAACGTGGATTATTACAATTCTATTTCTCAATTTACACTGAAATTTACCCAACCAGTTGTTGCACCATTGCGTAAAGTTTTTCCTGTGGTGAAAAAAGTGGAAACTGCTGCACTGGTTTTAGTCTTCTTGCTTTGCGGATTAAAATCGGTTCTGTTTGGCGGGTTAAATCTCAACTACTTCCTACTATTGGGCATATTAGGGTTGATTAAAAATATCGGTATAGCTATTTTCTATGTGTTAATCGCCGGTGCAATTTTAAGTTGGTTTAATCGTGGCAATAATCCTGCATTCTATGCGTTATATCAACTTACCGAGCCATTATTAAAACCAATTAAACGCATTTTACCAACCGTGGGCGTCATTGATTTTTCACCGATGGTTATCGCTATTGTTCTATTATTTTTGAATAATCTCTTTTACGATTATTTCAAGGTTTTATGGGTAATCGCCGCTTAAAGTGCGGTCAAAAATAACATTATTTTTTCGGGCTGGATTTTCCAGCCCTTCTTGTAAATGTGGTGAGTAAATTTAGTTATGTCTGCAATCGAACAAACGCCTGAAGGATTACGTCTTAAAATCATTTTGCAACCCAAAGCTAGCAAAGATCAAATCGTGGGATTACATGATGATGAGCTCAAGATTACGATTACAGCTCCACCAGTTGATGGTCAAGCAAATGCCCACCTGCTGAAATTTTTGAGTAAAGCATTCAAAGTACCTAAGAGCTCAATAGTTCTTGAAAAAGGTGAATTAAACCGACATAAACAAGTTTGGATTCCTTCGCCTAAATTAATTCCATCCGAAATTCAAAATCTCTTATAAAATCAGCAAAAAAATCACCGCACTTTCTACCAATTCTCCCTGTTTTACGCTATCCTATATCACATTTTACAAAGCAAAATATGCCGCAAAGTGCGGTCAAAATTTAAGGTGATTTTCTATGCAACAACATTACCGTCCCGATTTGATTGAGCCTTCAGTTCAACAATATTGGGCTGAAAATAAAGTCTTCAAAGCCATCAAAGATACGTCTAAAGAAAAATATTACTGTCTTTCAATGTTCCCTTACCCATCTGGTCGTTTACACATGGGCCACGTGCGTAACTACACTATCGGTGATGTGGTTTCTCGTTATCAACGTATGAACGGTAAAAATGTTTTACAACCGATTGGTTGGGATGCATTTGGTTTGCCGGCTGAAGGTGCTGCGATTAAAAATAAAACTGCGCCCGCAAAATGGACCTACGAAAACATCGAATATATGAAAAACCAGCTCAAAATGTTGGGCTTTGGTTACGACTGGGATCGCGAAATTGCGACTTGCAGTCCAGAATACTACAAATGGGAACAATGGTTCTTCACTGAGCTTTATAAAAAAGGCTTAGTTTACAAAAAAACCTCAACCGTAAACTGGTGTCCGAACGATGAAACCGTATTAGCTAACGAACAGGTGCACGAAGGTTGCTGCTGGCGTTGTGACACTCCGGTCGAACAAAAAGAAATCCCACAATGGTTCATTAAAATCACCGACTATGCAGAGCAATTATTAGGTGGATTAGACCAACTGCCACAATGGCCAGACATGGTAAAAACCATGCAACGTAACTGGATTGGCCGTTCTGAAGGGGTGGAAATTACGTTTGATGTGGCGGATACCGCAGAAAAAGTTTCGGTTTATACCACCCGTCCTGATACTTTCTATGGTGTGAGCTATTTAGGTATTGCAGCTGCTCACCCATTAGCAGAATTAGCGGCAGAAAAAAATCCTCAATTGGCTGAATTCATCCGTGAAGCGAAAAATGCCAAAGTGGCCGAAGCAGACCTTGCCACAATGGAGAAAAAAGGGATGGCAACCGGCTTATTCGCTATTCATCCATTAACTGGTGAAAAATTACCGATTTGGGTCGCTAACTTTGTGTTAATGCACTACGGTACTGGCGCAGTAATGGCAGTTCCGGCTCACGACCAACGCGACTTTGAATTTGCTCAAAAATACAATTTGCCAATTAAACAAGTGATCGCACCGCTTGCAGATGAAGAAATTGATTTAACCAAACAAGCTTTTGTCGAACACGGTAAATTAGTGAACTCAGCTGAGTTTGATGGTTTAGATTTTGATAGCGCATTCAACGGCATCGCGAACAAATTAGAAAAATTAGGCGTAGGTAAACGCCAAGTGAACTATCGTTTACGTGACTGGGGCGTTTCTCGTCAGCGTTATTGGGGGGCACCAATTCCAATGCTCACCTTACCAAACGGTGAAACTGTGCCAGCACCAATCGAAGATTTACCGATTATTCTGCCGGAAGATGTGGTTATGGATGGTGTGAAAAGCCCAATTAAAGCCGATCCAAACTGGGCGAAAACCACCTTCAACGGTGAACCTGCATTAAAAGAAACCGATACCTTTGATACCTTTATGGAATCTTCTTGGTACTACGCACGCTACACCTCACCAAGCTATGCTGAAGGCATGTTGGATAAAGATGAAGCGAATTACTGGTTACCCGTGGATCAATATATCGGCGGTATCGAGCACGCGACCATGCACTTGCTCTACTTCCGTTTCTTCCATAAATTATTGCGTGATGCAGGTTTCGTAACGAGCGATGAGCCAGCACAAAAATTATTATGCCAAGGCATGGTGTTAGCCGATGCGTTCTACTACACCAGTCCAACCAACGAGCGTATTTGGGTCAGCCCAACGCAAGTGACCCTTGAGCGTGATGAAAAAGGTCGAATCATCAAAGCAACCGATCCAGAAGGCCGTGAATTGGTGCATACCGGTATGACCAAAATGTCGAAATCGAAAAACAACGGTATCGACCCACAAGAAATGGTGGAAAAATACGGTGCAGATACCGTGCGTCTCTTCATGATGTTCGCGTCTCCTGCAGAAATGACGCTTGAATGGCAAGAATCAGGCGTAGAAGGGGCAAAACGTTTCTTAGGTCGTGTATGGAATTTGGTGTATGAATACAGCCAAAATCCTGCAAAAACGGCTTTAGATGTGACCGCACTTTCTGCAGACCAAAAAGCGCTTCGTCGTGATGTGCATAAAACCATCGCAAAAGTAAGCGATGATATTGGTCGTCGTCAGACTTTCAATACCGCTATCGCGGCAGTAATGGAGTTAATGAATAAATTAACCCGTGCGCCATTAGACAGCGAACAAGATCGTGCGGTTATGGCAGAAGCATTAAGCGCAGTCGTGCGTATGCTTTACCCAATCACACCACATATCTGCTTTGAATTATGGAAAGCTTTAGGCAACGAAAACAACATCGACCATGCAGAATGGGTGAAAGCTGACGAAGCAGCGATGGTCGAAGATGAAAAACTTATCGTGGTACAAGTCAACGGTAAAGTACGTGGTAAAGTGACCGTTGCAGCTGATGCGGATGAAGAAACCGTGAAAATGGTTGCATTTGCAGATGAAAATGTGAAGAAATTTACTGACAATACACAAATCGTAAAAGTGATTTATGTACCAGGTAAATTGTTAAATGTGGTAGTTAAACCGCAATAATCCATAAAATAACCGCATTTTATTCTAAGTGTTGCATAAACAGCTCTTAAACAAAATAAAGTGCGGTGAATTTTACAGGTAATTTTTATGATGAAATCAATCAAAACGAGCTGCTTAGTTGGGGCAACTGCCTTTTTAACTGCTTGTGGTTGGCACTTCGATAATGGTGCGGCTGTTCCTGCAGAATTAAAAACAATGGCTCTTGAAAGTAGCGACCCATACAGTGAAATGTCTATGGCTATGCGTAAGCAACTGCTTAGCAACAACGTAAACCTTGTGCCTGCAAAACAAGGGGTGCCAGTGTTGCGTTTAAATAAACAGACTTCAAGCGATAAAGTGGCGTCTGTCTTTAAACAAGGTCGTGAAGCAGAAAAAGTACTGACCCTTGATGTTGAGGCTAGCGTGCGTTTAGCAAATGGGGAAACCTATACAATCTCCGCAAAAATCAACCGCACTTTCTTTGATAACTCACGTGCTGCATTAGCAAAATCAGCTGAGCGCGATGTGATTTGGAATGATATGCGCGAACAAGCGGCTCGCCAATTAATTAATAAAATGGCCGCCTTGCAACATCAAGTTCAAGGAAAATAATGAACCGCATTTTTCCTGAGCAACTGGCCTCTAACCTGAACAGCCATTTAGCGAAAGTCTATTTTTTGGTTGGGACAGATCCCCTGTTGCTCAGTGAAAGTGAAGACCTCATTCATCAAGCCGCCCTTCTTCAAGGTTTTGATGAAAAAAATCAAATCACTATAGATACTAATACTGACTGGCCTGCATTAATCGAGGCCAGCCAGTCTGTGGGACTCTTCTTTAATAAGCAAATTTTCATTCTCAATTTGCCCGAAAATTTGACCGCACTTTTACAGAAAAACCTTCAGCAATTTATCAGTGGATTAAATGAAGATAGCTTACTTGTCCTCACCTTGCCTAAATTGTCTAAAGCAGCCGAAAAACAAGAGTGGTTTATTCAGGTAAATCAACTTGAGCCACAAGCCGTTATTGTTAACTGCCAAACACCGAATTCAGAACAGCTTTCTCGTTGGGTGAAACATCGTACAAAAAACATGGGATTATTAGCTGATGAGGAAGCCATTCAACTACTTTGTTACAGCTATGAAAATAATCTGCTAGCATTGAAACAAGCGTTACAGCTTTTAGATTTGCTTTATCCTGATCACAAACTTACGTATAACCGCGTTAAATCCGTCGTAGAGCAATCTTCTGTCTTTACCCCTTTCCAATGGATTGATGCATTGTTATCAGGCAAAGCAAACCGCTCAAAGCGAATTTTGCGAGGTTTACAAGCTGAAGATGTGCAACCTGTCATTTTATTGCGTACTTTACAACGTGAACTGCTCACATTGTTAGAATTAACAAAACCACAGCTGCGTAATCCCTCTCTTAACACGAGTTTGCCAACACAGACACTCAAATCGGATTTTGACCGTCTCAAAATTTGGCAGAATCGTCGTCCTCTTTATACGGCAGCGATACAACGATTTACCTATCAAAAGCTCTTTGAAATATTGCAAGAATTAGCAGATATTGAGCGCATCACCAAACAAGAATATGGACAAGATGTGTGGGTAAAATTGGCCGACTTATCGGTTAAAATTTGTTTATAAAAAAATCTCGGCGTTAACCGAGATTTTTTATTATTGCGCAATTTTTAAATCTTGATACAGATAATTTCGATAGCTATTCACTAAATCCACATCCTCTACATCTTCGAGCTTACCTTGGCTTAGCTGACGCATAGCGATATTCGCTCGCATAAAGTCATCTTTCGGTGATAAACCTGCCACATCAAGTAATATGCCACCAACAAAGGCTAAATCTAAGAAATCTTGCTGTTGAACAAAGTCAGTCTTACGATTAGTTCTAACGACAAATTGAGTCACATAATCCGGGTTCGCAAAGTTACCTTTTTTCGGTGGAAGCTGATTATCAAAAGCGACTTGGTGATCACCAAAATAACCGAATACATAAGGCGTTTCACGTGATTTTAAATAATCATTTAAACCTTCGATTGCCTCATTGAGGCTAGCAATGCGATCAATATAATCATTTAGGCAGGAAATCGCTTTTCCCCCTAAACGCTTACTCGCCAAATTAAAATGGTTTGGCATATTTGTGTTGTAAGGGCCGTGCTCTTTCATCGTGAGCACATAGACAAACATAGGCTGTTTCACATTTTCCAATGATGGATGCTGTTTCTGCAGAATCAGTTTGGTGTAATACATCATCTCTTCACTGCTAATATGCCAAAGATTTTTGCTAATTGATGCCGGATAGCCTAAATCTTGTGGTTGTAACATCAAGTCAAAACCAAAGTGGTCATAGGCAGGTTTTGCGTTGTAGTTACCTTTCGTAAAAGGCGATAATGCCACACAAAAATAGCCTTGCTCACGAAGATTTTTAATAAAACCCGTCTGTAAGTGTGGCACAACCGAATAAAACACCCCACTTGCTAAAGCACCAAAATCCGTTGAAGGCACCCCTGCAAGGAAAGCAAATTCAGATTTCCACGTTGCGCCACCCAGCGTATGTACACGCAATGGACTTACAAATGCGGTATCTTCCTGCTTATTAAACATTGAAAATGGCGGAATGGTTTCTGCATCAAAATCAAATTGATGGGGATTCAAGGTTGATTCTTGTAGACACACCACTATGTCTGGTTTTTCTGCGTCTGGCTTTTCTGCACTTTCAGTTTTACTCTCAGCCTTTTCATTTAAAAGTGCGGTCATCTTTTCTTTAAATTTTTGACTATTACCTTCAAATTCTGGCACTTTAAAGAATACGCCACGACAAGACATAGGCAGGTTTAAGAAAACATCTCGACCATCATCTGGCAATGAATCCAGCCAGACTTTTGTCGCATCCGGATCTTTAGAATAATGCCACATTAAACCAAAGCTCGTTGCAGCGAGTATTGCTGCAAATACTCGGAATCCAGTAGAGGCAGTTTCAACATCTGACCAACCAAAGATAGCATAACCCAACAGACCTAATAGCCCCAACACGCCGAAAATAGCGCCTTTATAATGTAAAAGGGTTTCCCAATTTCGCCAGTCTGTCACAAGCCAAAAATCTGAAATGAGTAAAGGTTGTTTGTAGTAATGAATTTTCATTCGATGGAATAGCATCAATACAACAAAAAGTACGGACGCAAAATTCAATCCGCGTTGCCATTGACCAGTTATCGCAAACATCAAGCTAAACAATAAGACGAATAATGCAATCGCAAAAAAATATGTCCAACGATAGTGCGAATTGACGATAAAAATCACCGTCGCAATAAAAAATAAACTCAGAAAAATGCTTGGAATCATAATAAATAAATTTGATTAAATGTTATTTGACACTTTCAGCCTCTAAACGCTGAATCAGCTTTAAATTGGCTGGTGGGAATTGCCCTGCATCAAGCTCCCCTTGTTCAAGCCAGAAGCCTTCCTGGCCTTCGCGTCCAAAAGGCTCGCCGATCCATTCAGTGACCAAGTAAAAACTAAAATCTAAAATTTTGGTTGGATATTCAAATTGAAAACGTTCGTACAGTTCAGCATTTAAAATATGAATGCCAATCTCTTCTTCCAATTCTCTTTTTAAGGCTTCTTCAGGGGTTTCACCCGCATCAACTTTACCGCCTGGAAATTCTAATGCCTGTGCAAAATCTTGCCCTTCTAAACGCTGGGTCAAATATAGCTGCCCAAATTCATTACGAATAATCCCTGCCGCAACTTGAATAATAGGCTTACTCATCGTTTTTCCTTATCTCAAAAGTAGAAAGAGCGGTCATTTTTAGCGGTGTTTTAAAACACGCAAAAATTTAACCGCTCTTTACCTTAACTAAGCATATCGGGCTTTACTGCCGTGACAATGCTTGTATTTTTTACCTGACCCACAAGGACAAGGTTCATTACGTCCAATATGGCGATCTGAATAGTCCTCGCTTTGAGCTTGCTCTGTGTTTTCACCTACAGGATGATGCGTTTGAGCTTCACGCTCAGCCATTGCTTGACGTGCACGTTCTGCTTCTTCCATCTCTTCCTGCGTACGTACTTTCACACGAGTGAGTGTCGTAATCACATGATGTTTTAAAGAATCTAACATTTCAGTAAACATACGGAAAGATTCTTTTTTGTACTCTTGTTTTGGATCTTTTTGTGCATAACCGCGTAAATGGATACCTTGACGTAAATAATCCATTGCAGCCAAATGCTCTTTCCAAAGCTCATCAAGGGTTTGTAACATCACGCCTTTTTCGAAATGACGCATGGTTTCTTCACCTGCAAGCGCTTCTTTCGCTTTGTATTCATCTTCCGCTTCTTGAATAATGCGCTCACGCAAGTTTTCTTCGTGAAGATTATTATTTTCTTCTAACCAACGTTCAATTGGTAACTCAAGTCCAAACTCTTGGGCTAAACGTTCTTCTAAGCCTTTAATATCCCATTGCTCTTCCAACGATTGTGGTGGAATATATTGGTCAATCACATCATTAAATACATCGCTGCGAATTGCTTTGATAGTCTCTGAAATATCATCGTTATCGAGCAAGTAATTACGTTGTTCGTAAATTGCATGACGTTGGTCATTAGCCACATCATCATATTCAAGCAAGTTTTTACGACCATCAAAGTGGAAGGCCTCCACTTTCGCTTGCGCTGATGCAATCACTTTAGCGAGAAGTTTAGACTCCATCGCTTCACCTGGTTGGGTGAAGGCTTTACGCATCATATTTAATTTACCTTCATTCAGATAAATGCGCATTAAGCCGTCTTCCAAAGAAAGGTAGAAACGTGAAGAACCTGGGTCACCTTGACGACCTGAACGACCACGCAACTGGTTATCAATACGACGGGATTCATGACGCTCTGTCCCGATAATATGTAAACCACCGGCTTGCATCACGATCTCGTGATTTTTCTCCCATTCAGCTTTGATTGCCTCAATTTGCTCTGGTGTTGGATTATCCAATTTTGCTACTTGAGCTTTCCAGTTGCCACCTAGGATAATATCGGTACCACGACCTGCCATATTGGTTGCAATGGTTACTGCACCTGGTGCCCCCGCTTCAGCAACGATTTCCGCTTCTTGCGCGTGGAATTTTGCATTCAACACATTGTGTTTGATGCCCGCTTTATCTAACGCTTGAGAAAGCATTTCTGATTTTTCAACTGATACGGTACCCACAAGAACCGGTTGATTACGAGCGACGCAGTCTTTGATATCTTCAATAATCGCATTGAATTTGTATTCTTCATTCTCAAACATGACGTCCGTACGGTCATCACGAATCATTGGGCGGTTTGTTGGAATGACGACAGTTTCCAAACCATAAATTTGTTGGAATTCAAAGGCTTCGGTATCTGCTGTACCTGTCATACCCGCTAATTTGTCATAAAGACGGAAGTAGTTCTGGTAAGAAATAGAAGCAACAGTTTGGTTTTCGCTCTTAATTTCTACCCCTTCTTTCGCTTCGATCGCTTGGTGTAAACCATCAGACCAACGACGACCCGCCATGGTACGACCAGTGTGTTCATCCACAATCACGATCTCGCCATCTTTCACGATATAGTCTACATCGCGTTCAAACAAGGTGTTCGCACGTAATGCCGCCATGACGTGGTGTAACAATACAATACGCGCAGGTGAATAAAGTGAATCACCTTCTGGCATTAAACCTTGTGCGATTAACCACTCTTCTACTTTTTCTTGACCGCGTTCAGTTAAATACGCTTGTTTGGTTTTAAGATCTAAGGTGTAATCGCCTTCACCGGTATATTCTTCCGTATCTTCTTTTTCTTGCTTAATTAAATTCGGAATTAATTTATTTACCGCAATATAAAGCTCTGAACTGTCTTCCGCTTGACCTGAAATAATCAACGGCGTACGTGCTTCGTCGATTAAGATAGAGTCCACTTCATCCACTAAAGCATAGCCTAAATGACGTTGGAAACGCTCTTCTTTAGAATGCGCTAAGTTATCACGAAGGTAATCGAAACCTAATTCGCTGTTTGTCGCGTATGTAATATCAGCCGCATACGCTTCACGTTTTGCTTCAGGCGGTAAGCCAGGGATATTCACCCCAACAGTCATACCTAAGAATTCAAATAATGGACGATTGGTATCCGCGTCACGACGTGCCAAGTAATCATTCACTGTCACAACATGTACGCCTTTACCCTCCAACGCCATCAAATAGCAAGGTAAGGTTGCGGTTAAGGTTTTACCTTCACCCGTACGCATCTCAGCGATACAACGGTTTGTTAGCACCATACCACCAATTAATTGCACATCGAAATGACGCATACCGAGTACACGTTTACCCGCTTCACGCACGGTAGCAAACGCTTCAGGTAAAAGTTGTTGTAAGGTTTCACCGTTAGCTAAACGGCTACGGAATTCTTCTGTTTTTGCTCTTAATTCATCATCACTCAATGCTTCAAAAGCCGGCTCCATTTTGTTGATTTTCGCAACTTGTTTTCTTAATTTACGTAAAATACGATCGTTACGGCTGCCAAAAATTTTTGTTAAAAAACTCATAATTTCTCTTTCAAATAAAAAATAAAAAGGATCATCCGATTAAAAAATCGGTTCGTTCAAAGATAAAAGAAAATTAAATGATGGCTGGGCCGGCACGAATAGGGGCAAAAACAGGGAATTCTGCCGCAATAAAGTGCGGTTGAATTTTTTCGTGTTTTTGATTGGAATGGGTTTTATGATTTGTTGGCTGAGGTTGAACCTGCAATGCTTGACGAATTTCACGCACCGCAATCAACATATGTTGTTCAGATGATGTTTGGTAATTTTCGCCACTCATATTTGATGAAGGCTGAGCCTCCAATCCCTGAGCAACAGGCAAAGCAAAAATCGCAATCATGCTTAACAGCAACTGCGACCAGAAATTTGTTTTACCTTTGTTTGATTTCATCATCTTATTGTCTCTGACAAAATTTGTGTGTATTGTATCGGAAATTCAACGTAAAGTCATTATTGGGGTATTTTTGTGGAAAACAAGCATGAGCGTTATCAAAAAGCCATGAATATTATTGATGTGCTAGAAGAATCACAATTTGCCAAAATCATGCAGAAAGGGTTAATGTTGAATGAACTGAACCAAAACATCAGTCGCCTTTTCCCTCAAGAATTTAAAGGGCTCTTCCGTTTAGGCTCTATCAAGGATGGAAAACTCTTTGTTGAAGTCAAAAGTGCGGTCGTTCGCCAAGGAATTTTATTTCGACAAAGCGAATTACTCACTGCAATTCAACCGACTTATCCCGAAGTAAAAGGCTTTGAGATTAAAATCAACCCAGAATTAACCTGCTAAACTAACCTTTAAAGATAGCGATTAATTCTTTTACTTTAACTCGTTTTTCTGAAGATTGGCTAATCGAGCGCTGTACTTTAACACGCTTAAACTTTGCCCCTTTGTAAATCTCACGTGTAAATTTCGTATCGTGGTTAGAAATCACGACGGAAATTTGCTTTTCTTTTTGTGCTTTTTTTGCACATTCTGCTAAATTCTTTTGATGCTCAAGACCAAAAGCATTCCCCGCATATCCAGTAAAATTAGTATCTTGCGGAAGCGGTGCATAAGGCGGATCACAATAGATCACGCTGTGTTTATCCGCTAATTCAAATGTCTGTTGAAAATCAGCACATAAAAAGACCGCACTTTGTGCCTTATGAGCAAAATAGCGCAATTCATCTTCAGGGAAATAATGGGTTTTATAAGCGCCAAAGGGCACATTGAACTCATTTTTACTGTTATAACGGCACAAGCCATTAAACCCAAAGCGGTTCAAATAAAGGAATAACACCGAACGCACGAAAGGATCAGTGGATTGATTAAAAGCTTCACGTTGTGCGTAATAATAGTCGGCTGTATTGGCATTCTCTGCAAAGAAAATTGGCTTACAAGCCTCAATATAGGCATCCACATTTTCTTTGACGATATTAAACAAGTTAATCAAATCGGGATTAATATCTGCCAAAATATAACGTTCAAAATGAGAATTTAAAAAAACGGCACCCGCCCCCACAAAAGGTTCAATTAAACACTGTTTTCTTTTTGGAAAGACTCGGTTGAGATCATCCGTTAAACGAAATTTACCGCCCGCCCATTTCAAAAACGGGCGGTGTTTAATTCGAGGTTTCGTTTTGTTATTTTTCGGACGCAACATGAGAGCAATGACAGTTAGTCATGTTGTGTGCAACGCTCAATGGCGTTTAGCACAAGAGATTTGTCAGTATCAGTCGCCACGTAGGCTTGACCAAGGGCTTTTAGTAACACAAGACGCAACTTGCCTGCCAGCACTTTTTTATCTCGCATCATATGCGGTAAATAATCGTCTGATTGCATGGTATCAGGCGAAACGGTAGGCAAATTAGCTCGTGCTAAAAGCTTTTCTAAACGTGCAACATCTTCAAAAGAAAGATCGCCTAATTGTTCAGATAACACCGCAGCCATCATAGTTCCAGCTGCAACAGCTTCACCATGTAACCAGTTTCCGTAACCTAAATGTGTTTCGATCGCATGTCCAAAAGTATGGCCGAGATTTAATAATGCACGATCGCCTTTTTCGGTTTCATCGCGCGCAACAACATCAGCTTTGATTTGGCAACAACGCGCAATGCAATATTGAAGTGAATGTTGATTTAACCCAACTAATTCATCAATATGCGCTTCAAGCCATTCAAAAAAGGCATAATCTAAAATCGCCCCATATTTAATGACTTCCGCAAGCCCTGCATTTACTTCACGTTTTGGCAAGGTATTGAGTGTAAGGGTGTCAATGATCACCGTAGAAGGTTGATAAAACGCCCCGATCATATTTTTGCCTAATTCATGATTAACAGCTGTTTTGCCGCCAACAGAAGAATCCACTTGAGCTAATAATGTGGTAGGAATTTGAATAAAACGCACGCCACGCTGATAGCTTGCTGAGGCAAAACCTGCCACATCACCAATCACGCCACCACCTAATGCAATAATGGTGGTATCTCGCCCATGATTATGCTTTAAAAGTGCGGTAAAAATGAGGTTTAAAGAATCGAGCGTTTTGTATTTTTCGCCATCAGGCAATAATACCGATTCAACCTGACAGCCGATTTTTTCTAGCGTTTGTGTAACGGTTTCAAGATAATATTGTGCGACGGTTGGATTAGTCACGATCATCACTTTATCCCCTTTTTTCAGCGGATAGCAGGTTTCATCTTTTAATAAACCTTCGCCGATATAAATGGGATAACGACGTTCTTTTAATTCAACATTTACGCACAACATTTTTAATCCTTAGAGTGAACCGTTTAAGCCGTTTAGATTATCAATTAAATCAACAATTTGATTAACCATTACTTTGGCATTTTGCTCATCTGTTGGCAAAGTAATATCCGCAATTTCTTCATATAACGGATTACGCACTTTAGCTAAATCTTCAAGCACTTGGCGTGGGTCATCAGCCCCTTGTAATAATGGGCGCTTTTTATCACGTTGTGTACGTTGATATTGCTTATCTACCGTGGTTTCTAAATAAATGACAATGCCACGAGCAGAAAGATAATTGCGATTCTCTTTTGACATCACTGCTCCACCACCAGTGGAAAGCACGACGCCCTGTAATTGAGTTAATTCATTGATAATACGTTCTTCACGCTTACGAAAGCCTTCTTCGCCTTCTAAATCAAAAATCCAGCTAATGTCTGCTCCCGCTCGTTCCTCAATTACTGCATCTGAATCGACAAAATCCATATTCAATTGTTGCGCAAGCTGACGGCCAATGGTGCTTTTACCCGCGCCCATTGGACCTACTAAAAAAATATTACGTTTTTCAGCCATTGTTATTCTTCTAACTTAAATAATGTTCAAATTAATCTTTCCTAATAAAAACTGGCCACCTGAAAAAATGGCAGCCCGAAAGATCACCCAAAAAATAATGAAGATTATCGCAATAAATCCCCCTATGTTTCAACCTTTAGCGGGAATTTATTTTAAGAAGCGCAAAAGTGCGGTCAGTTTTTGAGGGATTTTTATGAATGATAAAGTCAAATAGAGCATCGAGATAAAACACTCTAAAATTTAACTGCACTTTACAAACAAAAAAGGCCATTCAAACGAATAGCCTTTTCTTTTATCAGTAAGTTAATTATAGATAACCAAACAAGCTTGTGAAAATGTAACCAAAGATACATGAAGTGATTACACCGATTAAGCCCGGTAAAATAAAGCTGTGGTTAATTACAAACTTACCAATGTGAGTTGTGCCTGAACGGTCGAATTGGATCGCTGCAAGGTCACTTGGGTAAGTTGGTAAAATGTAGTAACCGTAACAAGCTGAAGCAAAGGCTAAGATAACAGCTGGATCAACACCGATACCTAAAGCAAGTGGAACGAAGGCAACTAATGCTGCCGCTTGTGAGTTTACGAATTTAGAGATTAATAACAACATTACTGCGTAAGTCCAAGGATGTGCTTTTACCACATCACCAAGTGCTGCTTTCATCATCGGTGTGTGAACGGTAAACATGGTTTCCGCCATCCAAGAAATCCCGAATACAGCCACTAATGCAATCATACCTGAACGGAAAATTTCATTTTTACTGATTTTACCTGCATCAGTTTTGGTAAAGATAACAATTAATGCACCCGCTAATAACATGAAGATTTGAATAACGTGAACCATACTTAAATTCACTTTTTTCTTCGCCGTATCTTTTAATACGATTGCAGCATTATCGATAGTTTCGGTTTTATCTCCCGCTGTGATCACAACTCTGTTATCTTGAGCGGTAATTGTTTGAGCAACTTCACCTTTATCGTTATAAATCGCGACGTTGTTATAGGCTGTTTTTGCTTTTGCTTTACTGTCTTTAACATCAAGCACTAATGTACCGTCTTTTGCTAACGCAACGATTTTACCGTCTTTAACATTAAAGGTTTTCACAGCTTTATCAGCAGAAACGATTTCAACCACTTGAGCTGGTGCTGATTTTTCAAAGGCTGGGCGTAAATCTTTAAAGTAACCTAATAGCGCTACCACTAAAATCGCACCAAAGAAGATCCACATCGCATTCCAGCTAGATTGTGGCAATTTTTTGTCTAACAATGATGTGCTATCACCATAAACATATTTTTTGAATTCGGGATCTTTTAATTTCTCTTGGAATTCTGGGTCTTTATCTAAATCTTTACCACGGAACCAACTGAAAATACCGATAGCTAATACACCACAAAGGGTTGAAGGCACAGTAATTTTTAATAAATCTAAATAGCCATCAAAACCTGCTAATGGGGTTTTAGCATTCACTAAGAATGTGGTTAAAGTCACTACTGCTACAGAAACTGGTGACGCAATGATACCCATTTGAGAAGCTATTGAACTTGCCGCCATTGGACGTTCAGGACGAATATCATTTTTGATCGCGATATCATAGATGATTGGCAACATGGTATAAACCACGTGACCTGTACCACATAAAATGGTTAAGAAACAGGTTACAAACGGCGCCAAAATACTGACATATTTCGGGTTACGACGAAGCATTTTCTCCGCGATTTGTAACATGACATCTAAACCACCACTGGCTTGTAATGTTGCCGATGTCACCACCACCGCAAGGATGGTTAACATAACATCGATAGCTGGCTTACCTGGTTCAATACCAAAGCCGAAAACAAGAACAATTAAGCCTACTCCACCGAGCATACCCAGTGCGATACCACCTTTTTTTGCCCCGTAAAATAAACAGATAAGAACAATAGCAAGCTGAATCGCAAACTGGCTACCTTCACCTAGGTTCATTAGAAAATCCATAAGATACTCCGAATCATTTTATGGTTAATTAGAAAAAAATTTGGATCAAATATTAGCACCAAAATTAACTCATAATAAGTATTTTTAGGGTAAATTTTGTTTTAAATCAAAAAATAGGGGAACCAAACAATAAAAGCAAATCTGAGAAAGATTAAATAAAGGAAAGTGCGGTCAGAAATTTAAGAGATTTAGAAGTATCTTGTTTTATTTGAAGATAACGAATTTAGAAAAGAAATTTAAAGAAAAAAAATTAGGCGACCTAAAAGATCGCCCAACTTAAAAATTACTGATTGTTTTGAACGTAGTCAATCGCAGATTGAACAGTTGTGATTTTTTCAGCTTCTTCATCAGGAATTTCGATATCGAATTCTTCTTCTAAAGCCATTACTAATTCAACTGTATCTAAAGAATCCGCACCTAAATCTTCAACGAAAGAAGCTTCTGGTTTTACGTCTTCTTCTTTAACACCTAATTGTTCAACGATGATTTTTTTCACGCGTTCTTCAATACTCATTTGTTTTTCCTATTGTTGTTTTAGCTCATTTAAGAGCGGTTAGTGTATGCATTTTTGATAAAGTTGCAACTATTTCTTAGGTGGTCGCACCACAAAAAACAGGCAATGTAAAAACACATACAGAGAAAAAGTTACATTGCGATTGGGATTTTATCATTAACTAAACTGCTTTGCTATATTTTATAGACAAAATCCCAGATATATATCCCCTAAAGGGTTAGCTCATATATAAGCCGCCATTCACATGTAATGTGGTACCGGTAATATAAGCCGCATCGTCAGAAGCTAAAAACGCCACCGCTTTTGCGATATCTTTTGGCTCACCTAAACGACCAGCTGGGACATTACCAAGAATACCCGCTTTTTGTTCTTCAGTAAGCACTTCTGTCATATCTGTTGCGATAAAGCCGGGTGCTACAACGTTTACAGTAATGCCACGTGATGCCACTTCTTTCGCTAAGCCTTTAGAAAAACCAATTAAGCCGGCTTTTGCGGCACAGTAGTTAGATTGACCAGGGTTACCCATTGAGCCCACCACTGAACCGATAGTAATGATACGACCGAAACGTTTTTTCATCATGGAGCGCAACATTGCTTTAGAAAGATGGAATACAGAGGTTAAGTTGGTTTGCATAATATCGAACCATTCTTCATCTTTCATACGCATTAATAAGTTATCACGAGTGATACCTGCGTTATTCACGAGAATATCAATATCACCAAATTGTTCTTTAATTTGCTCTAATACGGCATCAATACTTTCTTTGTCTGCCACATTTAATACTAAACCTTTACCTTTATCGCCAAGGTAAGCAGAAATTGTATCTGCACCTTTTTCAGAGGTTGCGGTACCAATTACAAATGCACCTTTTGATGCTAATTCTTCTGCAATTGCACGGCCAATACCACGTGTTGCACCTGTCACTAATGCGATTTTATTTTGCATTTTTAATCCCCTTTTATGCTAATAATGCTTCAACAGCATTTAATGATGCCACATCGTTTACTGATGTTGCTTGTAATTCTGCCACGATACGTTTTGTTAAACCGTTTAATACTTTACCTGGGCCGATTTCAACTAAAACTTCTACGCCATCTTGCGCCATTTTCTCAACGGTTTCAGTCCAACGAACTGGGCTATATAACTGACGAATAAGTGCGGTACGAATTTCTGCACTTTCTGTTTCCGCTTTGACATCCACGTTGTTTAATACTGGTGTTGCTGGCGCATTAAGCGTAATGCCTTCAAGTGTTACGGCTAATTGTTCTGCTGCCGGTTTCATTAATGCGCAATGTGAAGGAACACTTACCGCTAATGGTAAAGCACGTTTTGCGCCCGCTTCTTTACATAAAGTAGCCGCACGTTCTACCGCTTCTTTAGCTCCAGCAATGACTACTTGACCTGGTGAGTTAAAGTTTACCGCAGATACCACTTCGCCTTGTTCGGCTTGTTTACATGCATTGATAATCGCTTCATTATCTAAGCCAATAATCGCATACATTGCACCAGTACCTTCTGGTACTGCTTGTTGCATTAATTTACCGCGTAATTCCACTAATTTAATCGCATCTTTAAAATCAATGACACCTGCACAAACTAATGCTGAATATTCACCTAAACTGTGACCAGCCATCACGCTTGGTTGTAATTGTGGGTATTTTTCTTGCCATACACGGAAGATCGCAACGGATGCCGCTAATAATGCCGGCTGAGTTTGCCAAGTTTTATTTAATTCTTCTGCTGGACCTTGTTGAACCAAGTTCCATAAATCATAGCCAAGCGCTTCAGATGCTTGTTTAAAAGTCTCTGTGACTACCGGATATTCGTTAGCAAGATCAGCTAACATGCCAACAGCTTGAGAACCTTGTCCTGGAAAAACCATTGCGAATTTTTTCATGTTTTCTTCCTATTTCTTCATCGTTTAAATGTTGAAAGTGCGGTCAAATTTAACCGCACTTTTAAAATTCTGTCGAGATTCTAACAAATTAATTAGAATCGCACCAATGCTGAACCCCAAGTCCAACCACCGCCAAAAGCTTCGAGTAAAAGCAATTGACCGCGTTGAATTCGACCATCTCGCACTGCTTCATCTAAAGCGGTTGGTACAGTCGCCGCACTGGTATTCGCTGTACGATCAAGCGTTACCACGACTTGCGACATATCCATCTCTAATTTTTTCGCTGTCGCCGTAATAATACGTAAATTCGCTTGATGTGGCACAAGCCAGTCGATATCTGTTTTTTGGAGATTATTGACTGAAAGGGTTTCTTCCACCACATTAGAAAGCTCACGTACCGCTAATTTAAAGGTTTCATTACCTTGCATTTCAATATAGCCAGATTTCTCCACGCCACGCTCAGCTTGTGGAAGTAGTAATGCCGCATTGTTATCTGGCGATGCATGTAAATGTGTTGAAATAATGCCTTCTTGCTCTGATGCTTCTAAGATCACCGCACCTGCACCATCACCAAATAACACGACAGTGCTACGATCGGTTTCATCTAATTTACGCGAGTTAAGATCTGCACCAATCACAAGGGCTTTTTTCACGCTGCCTGAACGAATAAATTTATCCGCTACGCCTAAAGCATAAACAAAACCGGTACAAGCCGCCGCTAAGTCAAAAGAAATTGCGTCTTCGATGCCTAATAAACCTTGAACTTGGCAAGCTGAACTTGGATAAGCGTGAGAACCACTGGTTGTCGCAACGATGATCAACTCAATTTCTTGAGGATCAAGATTGGCCATTTCAAGCGCTTTTTTGGCTGCTTCACATCCCATTGTTGCGACAGTTTCATCTGCTGCTGCAATACGACGTTCACGAATGCCAGAACGTGTCACGATCCATTCATCTGAAGTATCAACCATTTTTTCCAAATCCGCATTGGTGCGAATATGGCTCGGCAAATAGCTACCGGTGGATAAAATTCTACTATTCATCATATCAAAACTTATTAATTAATAACGTTGTAAACCCGCCAAGATTTTTTGTGGAATTTGCAAACGCGCTTGCAAAGCTGCATCCGCAATTGCACGAGCAAATGCATCCACATTTGCGCTGCCATGGCTTTTCACCACAACAGCTGTTAATCCGAGTAAAGATGCTCCATTATATTCATCTGGGTTAATGCGTTTCAAGCGATGATAAGCATCCTTAAAGAAAAAACGCAGAATAAATTTAGCAAATGATTTAAAAATAGGCTGTTTTTCTTTTCCTTTCAGAAGAGATAACAGATTCTTAGCGGCCCCTTCAAGGGTTTTTAATGCAATATTTCCCGAAAACCCATCACTCACGATCACATCAGCCACACCATTTAATAAAAAGTTACCTTCAATAAAGCCGGTATAATTAAGTGCGGTTGATTTTTCTAATAAATTCGCAGCTTCACGGATGGATTGATTCCCTTTAATTTCTTCCACACCGATATTGAGTAAGGCAATGCGTGGATAAACTAAGTTCAATCGGTTTTCGGCAAAAATCGAGCCCATGATAGCAAATTCATAAAGATTTTGAGCAGAACATTCTACGTTTGCGCCTAAATCTAACATCACGGTTTTATCTCCCGTCATCGACGGTAATAAGGATACCAACGCCGGGCGTTGAATTCCCTCTAAAGGCTGTAAGAGAACCTTTGACAATCCCATCAATGCCCCTGTATTTCCTGCGCTGACACAACCTTGCGCCTCACCTTTCTGAACCATTTCAATAGCTAAACGCATAGAGGTGCCTTTGCTATGACGCAATGCATGAGAAATACCTTGATTGTTATCAATAGTCTTCGTGCAATGATGAATTTGAATACGTTCTAAAAGGGAAGAAGGGGCATTTTCCAGTAAGGGGGAAATTTGTTGGCTATCGCCAAACAGCACTAAAGAGAGCATTGGATCTGCTTCCAACGCTGAAAGAGATGCGGGGATAGTAATACGGGGACCAATGTCCCCGCCCATCACATCTAACGCTAAGGTTAGACGGTTCAAGTGAATACCTTATAAGTAAAATTACTTATTGATCACTTTGCGACCACGATAGTAACCATCAGCAGTTACATGGTGGCGTAAGTGGGTTTCACCGCTTGCTTTATCCACTGATACTGCAGCAGTAGTTAATGCATCGTGTGAACGACGCATATCACGACGTGAACGAGATTTTTTGTTTTGTTGAACAGCCATTGGCTATACTCCTAAATTTAATTTACTTTTGCTTTAAATTAGCTAATACAGCGAACGGGTTCGGTTTTTTTGCCAATTCTTCAGGCAATTCGCCAAAAACCTGTTCGTGCGCGGACACTTCACAGTGTTCAGATGAATGCATTGGGACAAGCGGTAGAGCTAAAATAAGTTCGTCTTCCACTGCACCAAGTAAATCTATTTCGCCAAACTCATTAAATTCGATTGGCTCATAAATTTCCGGCAAGTCATCAGCCTGATCCCAATTAGCCACTGGACTATACATAAAATGACATTCCAATGTTTGTTTGAATGGCTCGCCACAACGTTGACAGTCTGACTCGACATCAACTTGTACTTGCCCTTTCATTACCACTAATTTTTGTGGATCAATATAAAACGATAATGTTACCTGTGCATCGCTGAGCACTTTCCCCGTAGATTCAGCTAAACGCACTAACTGACTAGCGGTATAATAACCATCATAATCAATTCTTTGTTGAGCGTCTTTAACCGGATCAACGGTTAGGGGTAGTTTTACCTTTTGCATAGGGTGCGAATATTACCTGTTGTCAATAAAATAGTCAAAGGAAATTCGCACTAATTATAAGAAAAGTTCAATCTCTATCTAAACTCTCTCAAGATTTACACCTTTGCAAAGTGCGGTCATTTTTTCCTGTGTTTTACTCGGCATGCTCACTCAAGAAGCCACCACTTTGGTGTTTCCAAAGGCGAGCATAAAGCCCATTTTGTTCAAGCAACTCTGCGTGAGTCCCTTGCTCAACAATTTGTCCTTTATCTAACACGATTAAACGATCCATTGCTGCAATAGTGGATAAACGGTGAGCAATGGCAATAACCGTTTTATTTTCCATCATTTTGTCGAGGCTTTCTTGGATCGCCACTTCCACTTCGGAGTCTAGCGCACTGGTCGCTTCATCCAAGAGTAAAATTGGCGCATCTTTTAACATGACACGCGCAATGGCAATACGTTGGCGTTGCCCTCCAGACAGTTTCACCCCGCGTTCACCAACATGAGCATCATAGCCTTTTCTGCCTTGCGCATCGCTGAGATAAGGGATGAAATCGGCTGCTTCCGCACGTCTAGCCGCATTGATCATTTCTTCGTCCGTTGCAGTTGGGCGACCATAAATGATGTTATCGCGGACAGAACGGTGTAAAAGTGAAGTATCTTGTGTCACTAAACCAATTTGACTACGAAGGCTTTCTTGGCTTACATCTAAAATATTTTGACCATCAATAGTAATTGAGCCTTCTTGTGCTTCGTAGAAACGTAGAAGTAAATTCACAATGGTTGATTTACCCGCACCAGAACGACCAATTAAGCCTACTTTTTCGCCTGGTTTGATGGTGAGATTAAAATGGTTAAGCAATGGTTTATTCGGATCATAAGCAAACGAAATATCATTAAATTTGATCTCGCCTTGTTTCACTTCTAGTGGAACACAATCAGGTTTATCAACAATAGTATGCGGTTTAGTCAACGTTGCCATACCATCATTCACTGTCCCAATATTTTCAAACAAGCGTGCCGATTCCCACATAATCCAACGGGAAAGTCCATTTACACGTAACGCCATCGCGGTTGCAGTCGCCACGGCTCCCACGCCCACTTGGCCGTTTTGCCATAACACCACACCTAAAATCGCAGTGCTTAACGTTAAGAAGATATTGGTTGCGTAAGTTAAAGTATCTAATGAACTCGCCAAACGCATCTGTGCATGCACAGTGACCATAAATTCTTCCATGGAACGTTTTGCATAATTCGCTTCTCTCGCATCATGTGAAAATAGTTTCACCGTTGCAATATTTGAGTAAGCATCCGTAATACGCCCCGTCATGAGAGATCGCGCATCTGCTTGTCGTTGTGCTGTTTTCGCTAAACGTGGAATAAGCAAACGTAAAATAGTCACAAATGCCACAATCCATAAGAAAAACGGCACTAAAAACCAGGTATCTAAAGCCGCAAGTACTAAGCCTGAAGTAATAAAATAGACGGCAACATACACCAACATATCCCCAATGGTCATGACGGTATCACGCACCGCAAGGGCAGTTTGCATTACTTTCGCCGATACACGACCTGCAAATTCATCTTGGTAGAAGCTTAAGCTTTGTCCTAGCATCAAACGGTGGAAATTCCAACGCAAACGCATTGGAAACACCCCTTGTAACGTTTGTAAGCGTACATTCACGCCCACGAATGACCATACAATACTGAAAATGAGCAAGGCAGCCATACCTGCGAGCAAATGCCCTTTTTCTTGCCAAAGCGTGCTTGGTGTATAAGCGCCTAGCCAGTCCACCAACAATCCCATAAATTGGAAAAGTAAGGCTTCCATCACCCCAGTACCGACTGTCAATACCGCGAGTAAAAAGATCCAGCCCTTCATGCCATCAATGCTTGACCAAATAAAACGGAACAGGCCTTTTTCAGGGGTCGTTGGATTGCTTTCCGGATAAGGATTTAAACGGTTTTCAAACCATGAAAATATTTTATTAAACATAACAATACCTTAAAAAATTAAAGGCGACAGAGCCGCCTAAAGTGCGGTCATTATAGCGTAAGTTTTGAACGATGGGCTAGGTTTTGCGAAATTGACTCGGTGAAAGCCCATAAATCGCTTTAAACGCCTTACTAAAATGCGCTTCTGATTGATACCCTATTTCAAGGGCAATAGCTAAAATGGTCTTTTGCGTATTTTTCAATAAAACAGCCGCCATTTCTAACCGCACTTGTGTGAGAAATTTTCCTGGAGGCATCCCAAGTTGTTGTTGAAAGATACGCATAAAGGTCGCACGAGACATGGAGGCCAACTCTGCTAATTGCTCAATATTCCAATCTAATTGAGGTGAAAACAGGATCTTTTCAAGGACTTGATTCAGTCTTTTATCCTGCAACGCGGCTAATAAGCCTTGATTGAGCAAACCTATTTGTTGAGCATGACGCAAAATATAAATAAACAACACGTTTGATAATGCATCAATCACCGATTTTGTACCTTGCTCCGGTTTCTCGGCTTCTTGTAAAAAAAGTGAAACCAAAGGCTGCACAGGTGTATTTTGCAGCGAAAGATGCAAATAATCTGGTAACGAATCAATTAATAATGACGGTTTTTGATAATAAAATGTCCCACAAAACATCTTCAGATCGGGCGTACCTGCTCCTATTTGATGAACATTAAAAAGTGCATTTGATTGCTCTCTCTGTAGGCTATTCTCTCTTTTTTGTTGAGAACTGCCCAAAAAGTGCGGTCGATTTTGAGGGAGAAAAAAGAGATCGCCTTTCTTCAAATGAAACTGTTTTCCCGCAAAGGTTACCCAACACTCACCTTGCTCGATTAAATGAAATAAACCTTGATATTCCGCCGCATCTGGCTGATGTTCAACTTGCCAATCCCCTTGAAACAAGCAGCGAATATTAATTTCCCCTCGCACTTGCGCCAGCTGTGTTAATTTATCTAAATAATCCATCGTGAGATTTTCCGTCTAAAAGTTAAGACAATTTGACAAGTATCATACGCTAATCTGCTTATAATTCCTCTTGAAATTTGTACTTAATTTAAGGAGAAGAAATATGTTTGCAGATTGGAAAAATGATGTAGCACACGTTAAAAAATCATTCGGTGCATTAGGTAAAAAATACCCTAAAATGTTACAAGCTTATGGCGCACTAGGTGCGGCGGCGGCAGAAGGTAACGTATTAGATGCCAAAACCCGTGAATTAATTGCATTAGCGGTTGCCGTAACAACACGTTGTGAAAGCTGCATTGGCGTGCACGCTGATGAAGCGGTGAAAGCAGGTGCAACTGAAGAAGAAGTGGCAGCAGCATTAGCGATGTCTATCGCATTAAATGCAGGTGCGGCTTACACTTACTCTCTTCGTGCATTAGAAGCTTACAACGCACAAAAAGGCGAATAATTCGCAAGGAACTTTATGATTCTTTTAGCCCTCATTTGAGGGCTTTTTTGTATTTAAAATTGACCGCACTTTAAAACAAATTCAAGGCTCTCATCTGAGCCACCACTTGTTCCACCTGAATTTCAGCCATTAAATTTTTACCTTTTAATTTGGTCGCCCAAGGCAATTCGCTTGAAGGTTTTCCTTGTTCTTTTTGCACATTTTCTTCATATACCGACACCACATTATCCAGATTATGATAAGGTGCAGTGCGCAATGGGTTGTGGTAAGCATATAATCCAATCACTGGCGTACCTTGCGTGGTCGCAATATGAGCCGGACCTGAATCGGGCGAAATCACCAAATTTGCTTGATGAATTAATGCAGCAAGTTGTTTTAAACTGGTTTTTCCAGAAGCATCAACTGGTTTAAAATCACAAAGTGCGGTAATTTTTTTCACCATGTCTAATTCGCGTTTTGCCGGCGAGCTACAAAAAATCACATTCACATGGTGTTGATGAGCAATATTTGCCACTTCCGCATAACGCTCCACCAACCAATCTTTCTCGGCTTTACTGGAGCAAGGAGAAATAATCAGATTTTTACGCATTGGATCAATAAACTGTTTGGCGTATTCCCGATCTGAATCAGAGATTGCCAATTGCCAAGAAAGTTTCTCTGCCGGTGGCACACCAAGATAATCCGAAAAAGCCATGAAACCGTCTAGCACATGGGGCGTTTCAGGATCTTGAACTCGACAGTTTACAAACAACCACTGCCCTTCTCGAGAACGTTTTTTGCCAAACCCAATTTTATATTTCGCTTGAATACCAAGAGAGATAATCGAAGCACGAAATGCCGTCTGCATATTCAAAAGCGCATCAAATTGATTGTTTTTCAAAAACATCCATAAATTCCACACGCCTTTCCAACCGCTCTTTTTATCGTAAGGAACAAGTTCCACACCTTCAATACCAGAAAGCAAGCCCATTTCTGTTTTACCCACAATCCACGTTAATTTGGTTTGCGGCCAATACCGTTGAATATGCTGCACCACAGCAAGTGCATGACAAACATCACCCACCGCAGACAAACGCAAAATACAAAGTGATTTAGGAGGTGAAGTAAAAAGTGGAGAATGGGACATTTGAATTCCTCGCGCATTTAATTTCCGTCTATTAACCCAAAATAATTTAATGAAAACAAAGGGCGAATTTATTTAATTCGCCCTTTTATTTATCTAGCTTGCTACTTTTTAGGACCTAATCCTTCCGCAACAATATGCCCTTTCACATAGTGCTTAGTAAAGATAACGTTACCATCTTTATCAAAATATTTCCACATTCCTTGCTCTACGCCATTTTTTAATTCGCCTTGCGAGATAAGTGTTCCTGATTCATCATAATATTTAGTCGTTTTGACGCCATTTATTTCAACCACCTCCGATTTTATATTACCGTTAGGATGAAAAGTCTGATTCTCTATTGTTGAACGAATATACGCCGTAGCAGAACCAATACAAAAAAGTGCTAAAACCGTAAATAGAGGTTTTTTCATAGCTAATTTCCTCATATTAAATAGAGAGTCATCAAAATAATTTCTGGAAAAAGTGTAACCTAACAAAATAAATATGTAAAATAGTGCTTTTCACTTCTATTCATTTTATAACATAAAATCACACTGCAAGCGGTAAAATTCTGCGAAAATTTTACGAATTAACAAAATACAGATATCTCACTACTTATGTGATCTGCTTCACAACTTTGACATAAAATAAGATGAAAAGCTTGTAATGCTAGAAAATCAGCGTATTTAAAGTAGAATGAGGGCATTTTCTATAATTCGGTTCAACTAAAATGCTTGAATTCCAACAAGATAATCAATTCTTTCTTTTCAATCTCACAGAAAAACCAACAGAGCCCGCTTCATTTTTTGAATCGGCTTTTTGGGAAAAACAACAACGTATTACCGGTTCAGCCAAAGGACGTGGCACAACCTACTTCCTGAATACAAAAGATCTGTTTGGGGTAAACACTGCCCTTCGTCACTATTATCGCGGCGGTTTATGGGGAAAATTCAACAAAGATCGCTATCGTTTTCAATCATTGAGTGAAACTCGCAGCATGGCTGAATTTCAGCTTTTAACTCAACTCCATCAAGCAGGCGTTGCCGTACCTAAACCGATTGCTGCTCGTGTTAAAAAAGGCAAATTAGGGATTTGTTACCAAGCGGATATCTTGATAGAAAAGATCGAAAATGCCCAAGATCTGACCGCACTTTTACAAATTCAACAACTACCGAATGACATCTGGCAAGCCATTGGTAAATTAATTCGTCAGTTGCATGATTTGCAAATTTGCCATACGGATCTCAATGCTCATAATATTCTCGTTCAACAACTCGAAAATGAACAAAAATGTTGGCTCATTGATTTCGATAAGTGCGGTCAAAAATCAGGAGATTCTTGGAAACAAGACAACTTGGAAAGATTACACCGCTCTTTTGTCAAAGAAGTCGGCAGAATGAATATTCAATTCAATGAAGAAAATTGGACTGAATTATTGAAAGGATATAACGCCTAAAACGCGTTAGAGAAAGGCAATAAAAAAGACCGCCTAATGCGATCTCTGAGAATGGTCCCCCTTGCCGGACTTGAACCAGCGACCAAGCGATTATGAGTCGCCTGCTCTAACCGACTGAGCTAAAGGGGGAAAGTGCGGTTGATTATAGAGAAATAATCATTTGAAGTCTATATACAAAAGGATAGTCGTTGGAAAATTGACCATCCTTTTTTAGATTCATTATTGCAATAGCGAAATATCCGCTACTTGTAGGAACAAGCCTTGCAACGTGTTTAAAATCGCTAAACGGTTTTGGCGTAATGCTGGATCTTCAGCATTTACCATTACGTTATCAAAGAAACTGTCTACCGGTGCGCGTAAGTTCGCTAATTTATCTAATACTGCGGTGTAATCGCCTTTTGCAATAAGCGGTTGTACTTCAGTGCGTAATGCAAGTACCGCTTCAGAAAGGGCTTTTTCTGCTGGCTCTACACAAGCGGTCAAATTAATCTCGCCAATTGCAGCATCCGCTTTCGCTAAAATATTGCTTACACGTTTATTTGCTGCTGCTAACGCTTCCGCTGAATCTAAAGTACGGAAGTGTGATACCGCACGCACACGCGCATCAAAGTCAGCTGGACGAGTTGGACGACGCGCCAATACCGCTTGAATCACATCCACCGCAATACCTTCATCTTGATACCATGCACGGAAACGACCGAGCATGAAGTCCACCACATCGGCAACCACATTTTGATTTGTGAGTTTATCACCGAAAAGTGCGGCTGATTTTTTCACTAAATCTTCTAAATCAAGTGGTAAGTTTTTCTCAACGATAATACGTAACGCACCTAATGCCGCACGACGTAATGCAAATGGGTCTGCGCTGCCTTTTGGTGCTTGGCCGATGCCGAAGATCCCCGTTAAGGTGTCAAATTTATCGGCTAAAGCGACCGCACTTGCAACGAGTGATTTAGGTAATTCATCCCCCGCAAAGCGTGGCATATATTGTTCGTTTAATGCGACTGCCACTTCTTCGTCTTCACCATCATGACGAGCATAGTGCATACCCATTACGCCTTGCGTATCGGTAAATTCAAACACCATGTTGGTCATTAAGTCACATTTTGACAGTAAGCCTGCACGTTTTGCTTTTGCTTCGTCTGCACCGATTTGTTTTGCAATTTCGCCTGCCAGTTGCTCAATGCGGTCAGTTTTGTCTTTTAATGTACCAAGTTGTTGTTGGAACAACACGGTTTCTAAACGTGGTAAACGATCAACCAGTTTTTGTTTTAAGTCAGTTTTAAAGAAGAATTCCGCATCGGTTAAACGTGGGCGAACCACTTTTTCGTTACCTTCTATAATCGCGGTTGGATCTTCAGGGTTGATGTTCGATACAAAAATAAAGTGTGGTAATAATTTGCCGTCTTTGTCATAAATCGGGAAATATTTTTGGTCGCCTTTCATGGTGTAAACCAAGGCTTCCGCAGGCACCGCTAAGAAACGTTCTTCAAATTTTGCTGCTAACACATTTGGATATTCCACCAATGAGGTCACTTCTTCAAGCAAGCTTTCTTCAATATCAGCAACGCCGCCAAGTGCGGTCGCTTTTGCTTGAGATTTTGCAAGAATTTCTGCTTTACGCTCGTTGAAGTCGGCTACCACAGAACCTTTTTCACGCAATAATTGTGGATATTGGTCAGCATGTTGAATTTCAAATTCTTTCTCACCTAAGAAACGGTGACCGCGAATGGTGCGAGCACTTGCCACACCTAAAATTTCGCCTTCGATTAACTCATCACCTAACAACATAGTCACAGTATGAACCGGACGAATAAATTGCACGGTTTTATCTGCCCAACGCATTGGTTTTGGAATTGGCAATTTCGCCAACGCATTTGCAACGATGCCGTTAAGTAAGTTTTTGGTCGGTTGACCTTCAATTTTCGCACGGTGAACTAACCATTCACCTTTATCAGTTGCAATGCGCTCTGCCTGATCAACGGTAATACCACAACCGCGTGCCCAGCCTTCTGCCGCTTTGGTCGGTTTGCCTTCCGCATCAAAAGCGGCTGACACTGCCGGCCCGCGTTTTTCAATTTCTTTGCTTGGTTGCTGTGTGGCTAAGTTCAACACTTTCACCGCCAAACGACGTGGTGCTGCAAACCATTCGATTTTGTCGAAAGTTAAACCTGCTTGGTTTAATTCCGCTTCAACGTTATCCGCAAAAGAGGTTGCTAATGTTTTGAGAGCTTTTGGTGGCAGCTCTTCTGTGCCGATTTCTACTAGGAAGTTTTGGGTTGTCATTTTGTTTTCTCTGGTAAGGTGCGATTTGGCACCATTTTATTTTAATTTAATCTTTTTCAATAATGGCTTCACATTTCACCGGAAAATTAAGTGAATTTGCGATAAAACATGCCTGATGCGCATTTTCATGTAATGCCAATGCCTTAACGGCATCCGACTCACTTGAAATTCTCACACGAGGATTTAATGTTGCCGAAATGAAGCGTCCTGCATGCTCAGAACTGCCTTCATCCATAATCGCTATTGCTTCATCACGGTATTCTTGCACAATAATGTTATTAACAGCACAAAAATGTAAATACCATAATTTATGGCAAGCAGAAATAGAGGCTAATAACATATCTTCTGGATTCCAACGTGTTTTATCACCACGAAAAGCTGGATCAGAAGAACCTAAAATATTAGGTTTATTCAATGCCGAAGCAATAAAATCCCGCTCATACGCAGTATAAGAAGAAGTGCCCCGCCCTAAATTTCCAACCCACTCTACGGTAGTTTGATAAATATGTTGCTTCATTATATTTTCCGTTATCTCTTATAGCGTATGTAAATTAAGAAATTCATGTCCTATTTGATTATTTTCTTCGTTTTCACTTCTGCCAAATCTCCCCTACCCCTCTTTGCTAAAGAGGGGATTGGATCTTTGCAGAGTTAAATATCTATGTTTTACTTTAACGTTTTTTGAAAGCAGATAATTTAATCTCTATTGAAATTAAAATGTAAATGAGCGAGTTACTATCAATTTACTCAAGAATTCCCCCTCTTTAGCAAAGAGGGGTAGGGGAGATTTGGCAGAGCGACTTAACGCTCATACTCAATCAGCCCTTACATTCTCTAAAAACAAATAAATCTGCTCTACTACACTTTCAATTTCTCGCATTACTTCATCATTGCTAAATCGCATCACCGTAAAACCAAGTGAATTTAATTCTACATCTCGCAATGCGTCTTTTTCCTGATAATCAGGTTCATAGTGCTGACTACCATCTAATTCGATAATCAGCTTTGCTTTCGCACAATAAAAATCAACGATATAACTTAAAAGTGGCTTTTGTCGATTAAATCGAAATCCTAATAATTGATCTCGATTGATACGTTGCCATAATTTTCTTTCTGCATCCGTCTGCTCCACTCGCAATTTCTGCGAATTCTCTTTTAAGTATTTTTCATAGGATTGCATGAAAGTTACTTCTTACCGTTTTCAATACTCTCCATCAACACCTGCTGAAAACGCTCGTAATCACAAAAGCCATTTTCATCTTTTTCACAGCCTTTGAGGGTTAATGCTGTTTGGTTTGGTGGTGTCGCTAAACTTAATGGCGTAATGTTAATCAGCTGTTCAGTGGTTTGATAAACATAATCCAACTTAAATTTGAGCTTACCACTTGGTTTGTGCTTCCACACTTCAAATAGCAACTTGCCACCGATTGGGATATTTTCTAATGAATCATCCAACTCATAAGGCTCAACACCTAATGCTGCAAGCAGAGCGACGATATTAGAATCGTGTCCAACCAACAAGCTAATTTTGTTTTCACTGTTTAGCTGTTGCTGAATAAATGCCAATAACGGATATGAGGCATTTTGTGCCAATGCTTCGTTATTTTTAAATAACGTGCGGTAATATTCGTTTTTAATTTCATTAATTGCACGCCATTTTTCTTGGCTATCCACGCGGCCGTTTGCGATTTCTGAATCAGGCTTGCCCACATAATGGGCGAGCAATAATGCGCTGACAATTTTCTTCCCTGTGCTAATAGCGCCGGTAATTTTAACCGATTTGCCGTCTTTAATACTGTACTCACCGACTTTTCCACCTAAATCACATTCGCCTTTTTGCAAGCAGTTTGGTGAGTTTTTGTAATCGATAATTTCACTCAATAGCGCATAATTTGGCGCTAATTTTTGCTGTAAAGCGGTTAAATCAACGTTATTTTTTGCAGATTCAATCAAGGCTTGGCTTGGATTGTGTGCTTGTGTATTAAAAATTGGATCTTTTTCTGAACCAATTTCACCACGATGTTGTAATTGCACATTACATCCGGCAAAAGCACCTGCCACAATGGCTTGCCCCGTTGCAACTGTGCGTTGCACACCATTTGCATAAGCAAAAATGCCTTCGCCCGATACACAAAGTTCTGTTGTTAGTAACCCTTTATCTGCAAGCCATTGACCTAAATATTGTCCGAAATAGGTTTCTAGCACCGTCCCTTTTGCCGTGAGATATCCTGATGGCACATTCCATTTTGCCCATTCATAAGGGGAATATTTCGCCATTTCTTGCGGATCTTTTTCCACTGGTGAACGCAATCCATGTCGGCTAAAAATCAATACTTTCTCTAATTCATAATCAGAACTTGAGGAAGTTTGACCATTTTCTGTTGCAAATACACTACTTGCTAAAGCTGAGCCGAGCAAAAGTGCGGTGAATTTTAGGGTTATTTTTTTCATATTCGAGACCTAATCATTTAATGTTGAAATTGAGCTATAAAAATTCAAGGCATATTTGGCGCCATAAACTAACACCATAAATACCGCCACAATATTGACTACCGCAAAAAAGATTAGTTGTTTACTGTTGCTCTCCACCCAGAGCATTTTAAATAATGCGAGCGTACCAATATTTTCATCAAGTTCGCTCTCTCCGCTTAGTGTTCTTAAGGTTTTCAGCATCTTGCGTACAAAAGCGACAGTATTTATTGCCATGACGCTGAGTGCAATAAATCCTGAAGCCAAACTTAAAAACAGCACTAGCACATTACTCCACGCCCAATGTGCCCAATTCAGCTCAGAATACATAAATAATGCGAGTGATAAAAACAACACAGCGGGTGTTAAATTTCGCAAAAACATTAAATAGTCATCACCAATTCTAAATAAAAATTGCAAAAAACTGACTTTCTTCATTACTTTAAAAAATCTCTTTTAATTTGGATTCATCTAAAATAACACGGTCGTCATCTAACAATAATGCTGGAAAGCCTGCATAGCCTTGCGCTTTGGCATCATCAAATGCGGCGTGACGATCACGCAAACGCAACCATTGTTTCAAGTTTGGAATGGAAGATAATACTTCCACAGCCTCATAATCCACGCCTAAGCGTTTTAACTCTGCAACAAATGGCTCTGTATCTGGGCAATCTGCCGCATAATAAAGAATAGGTTTCATTATTCATCCTCTTTTTCTGCTGCCGCAGTTGGATTCAATTTCGGTTCACCAATTTTAGTTAAGCGGTTACGATCGCGATGTTCAAATGGTGCATCATAATTCGGGATAATCATGGTTGTGATTTGATCGTATGACCAAGTGCCATCATCATGGAATTTCACCGTCATCTCAAAACTTTCTGTGGTAAATGAACGTTCTAAAAACGGATTCGAAATGATGCCGTTTGTCAATGAACCGCGTACTGCTTTTACGGTGAATTCTTTCGCATCAGCTGGTGCATTACCTACCGCAATAAACGTTTGGCCGCGTGGAATGCTACCTGTTAATAAAATATTACCTGTTTCAGGTTCCCATAACCAATAACCCACTTGGTCGTGGAAGGTTTCTACTTCGCCCGGTTGTACAATATGAGCGTGATAACGTAATCCATAATAGAGTTGCGGACCATTGGTTTGACCATCTGTCGGATGGGCTTCATAATGTTCGATATAAGGATCTTTTTCTGGCCCTTCAGCTTTCGGGTTGATATCCACACCACGCTTACCTTCCCAAACACCCGCTAATCTTGCCAATGGACCTAAATTTGCGAGCGTATTAGGATCGGTTTCAGCTTCAGTATAAATATCGTCTGGGTATTGAAAATCTTTCATCATTTTCTCCTTATATCGTTGTGTTAATGCTTAAAGTGCGGTTGTTTTTTGCCTATTTTTTACAGCCTGGGAAACCTAAGGCTTCACGGCTCGCATAGTACGCTTCAGCCACGCCTTTGGTTAATGCGCGAATGCGTAAAATATAGCGTTGACGTTCTGTGACCGAAATTGCTTTACGTGCATCTAACAAGTTGAAGCTGTGTGCGGCTTTTAAAATACGCTCGTAAGCAGGTAATGGTAATGGACGTTCTAATTCTAATAAGCTTTTCGCTTCTTTTTCGTATTGATCGAAACAGTAAAATAAGAAATCGGTATCCGCATATTCAAAGTTATAAGTTGATTGCTCCACTTCGTTTTGATGGAACACATCGCCGTAAGTAGTTTTGCCAAGTGGGCCATCAGACCAAACTAAGTCATACACAGAATCCACGCCTTGAATGTACATGGCTAAACGCTCTAAACCGTAGGTTACTTCACCTGTTACGGGTTTACATTCTAAGCCACCCACTTGTTGGAAATAGGTAAATTGGGTCACCTCCATACCGTTTAGCCACACTTCCCAGCCTAATCCCCACGCACCCAAGGTTGGGTTTTCCCAGTTATCTTCCACGAAACGGATGTCGTTTTGTGTTGGATCAAAACCAAGCATTTCAAGAGAACCTAAATAGAGTTCTTGAATATTATCTGGGGACGGTTTAATCACCACTTGGAATTGGTAGTAATGTTGTAAACGGTTTGGGTTTTCGCCATAACGACCATCGGTCGGACGACGTGAAGGTTGCACATAAGCAAATGCCATCGGCTCTGGGCCTAACGCGCGTAATGCAGTCATTGGGTGAGAAGTCCCTGCGCCCACTTCCATATCAAAAGGTTGCACAACAGTACAGCCTTGATTTGCCCAATATTCTTGCAAGGCTAAAATCATGCCTTGGAATGTTTTTACGTTGAATTTTGTACTCATAATTTTTTTAATAACAATGTGATGAAAAATACAGGCATTATACTTGAAACTATAAGGCGGATAAAGGCGAAAAAGTGCGGTCAGAAAAATCCTTAAATTTTTTATTTCTCTTAAATTTCATTCATTTTCATGATGAGTTATTTTCATCATGATAGGTTTGCTTGCCAAGCCTCAAATGTGTAAACTGCTGGCGCTTTTATACAGACTTTTATCCTAGGGATTTTAAAATGAAAAAAAATGTGATTACTTCAGCGATTTTATTAGCGATTCCGGCATTAGCGGTGGCTGAGGAAAAAGAAATTCAACTTGAACCAATTCATGTTTATTCAGCTTACGCCACCCCAGTAAACCAAGATCAAACCGCTTCATCTGTTACCGTTTTAACTGAGAAAGATTTTTCAGAACGTAATGCAACTTATGTAAGTGATGTATTGAAAACTGTTCCTGGTGTGGCTATGGGAGCAACTGGTGGTCGTGGTGCTGTAACCAGTTTATTCTTACGCGGAGCTGAGTCTAATCATACCGTTGTTGTGATTGATGGTGTAAAAATGAATCCTGTTAATGATGGTTTTGATTTTGGTGGATTAACATTAAGCAATATTGAGCGTATTGAAGTACTTCAAGGTGAACAATCTGCACTTTGGGGAAGTGATGCGATTGGTGGTGTAGTTTACATCACAACCAAAAGCGGTCTATATAAAGACAAACCTTTCAATATTGATTTTGATTTAGGATTGGGATCTCACCGCACACGTGATGCATCGGCTACTATTTCAGGATATCAAAGCGGCTTCTATTATGCTCTCCATGGAGATAGCCATCGTACAACTGGAATTTCTGTATTGAGCAAAGATAAATTCAATTATAGAGCACTGGACGGTACGTCAATTCAAACAGGTGGAGCAATTGAGCGTGATGGATTCCATCGCGACAATGGTTCATTACGCTTAGGCTATGATGATAATAATAAAGGCGTAGAGGTCTTAGCATCACACTCTTCACAAACGACCAAGAATGATACGTCATTATTTAGTGAAGCGACGGATAAAGACTTTTTCCGTACACGTGAAACCACCTTAAAATTAAGTGGTTATGTCGGTAATAATCAAGAGCTATTTAAGCATAAAGCTAGTGTTAGCCATATCAAAAATGATTATGATTATGTAAGTACATCCCCATACACTCGTGATTGGAAAAAACTTAATGCAAATTATCAACTTGATATTAACTTTGATCGTGAAGGTTATTTAAAACAAGGTGTAAGTGTATTAAGTGAATATCAAAAATCACATTATGAAGCCCAATCTTCTTATTCAATATTCAAAGAACAAAAATTAATTGAAAAAAGTATTGCCACAGAATACCGCTTATTTACAGAAGATGATCATAGTTTTTCTTTAAGTGGGCGTTTTACAGACAGTGATAATTTTAAAAACACTTTCACTAGCCGTATCGCAGGTGCTTACCGTTTATCTGAAAACGTAAAACTCCATGCAAGTTTTGGTACCGCTGTCCATAATCCAAATTTTGTGGAACTTTACGGTTACGGTACATCAACGTCTTCGTACACTCCTGCAATTACTTGGGTTGGAAATCCAGATTTAAAACCTGAAAAAAGCCGTGGTGGAGAAGTTGGTTTCTTATTAGAAACAACTAATAAAAATCATAGTTTAGATGTAACTTACTTCGCTCGTATTGTGAATAACTTTATCGGTAGCGAACCAGTGGCGACAAATGTAACCCGTGCGATTAACGTTAAAGGCAAAACGAAAGTAAGAGGCGTTGAAGTTGCTTATAAAGGTAAAATCACTGATGCGTTGACTGGTTATGTAAATTATACCTATACACAAATCAAAAATGGGGAATCTAGATTAGGTGCTGAAGGGGATGCTTTAATTCGACGCCCGAAAAATACAGCAAATGCAGGCTTAGCATATCAAATTACTGAAAAATTAGGTTCAGATATCAATGTCTCTTATGTTGGCAAACGTTTTGATACCTATTTCCAAAGCGTTTATCCATACGCACAAAAACGCGTAAAAATGCCATCTTACACCTTGGTAAACTTAGGCGTGAATTATAAAGTAGCGGATAGCTTGACGATTTATGCAAATCTTAACAACGTATTCAATAAAAAATATGAAAACGTACTTGGCTATGGTCAAGAAGGACGTAATGTTTACGTTGGGTTGAAAGGATCGTTCTAATTATTACCCACTAATAAGGGCGTGCTTAGCACGCCTTTTTACATTCTTAATGGCGTAGCGTATCATTATCTATATGCAAAAAACTCGCTTAATTTTAACCGCACTTTTCCTTCCGTTTACCGCTCAGGCTTCGGAACAATTTGTCTCGCTTACGCTTTGCAGTGACAGACTACTTATCGAACTGGCTGAGCCTTCACAGATTGCTGCACAGTCACCTTATTCAAAAAATCCGTTGATGATGTTAGACAAAATCAATACCGATAAACCTGTGCTGGAACCGCAATTAACGGAATTATTGCCCTATTTGGATAAAACGATTCTGATTAACGAAACCTTTTATCCCCAATTAGTTGCAGAGCTGAAAAAACTCGGTGTGAAGATTATCCCGATTAACGACAGCCCGCAAACGCCAGATGAATTATTTACGCTGATTCTAGAATTAGGCAAACAACTAGGTAATGAGCAAAAGGCGGCTGATTTAATAACAAAACTCAAATCGCAAAACTTTCACTTAAATCGACCGCTTACCGACACACTAATTTTGTCGGAAACAGGTGTGGTAGAGAGTTATTATCCGCAATATCCTGTACTGTTAAATTTGCTTGGATTAACACCGTTAAAAACACCACTTACCGTACAAAATTTCTCGTTAGAAAAAGTGATTTTAAGCCAACCAAATGTACTGATTTCTCTGACCGACAAACAAGGTTACAATGCACAAGCCGAATTGCTGCAACACCCTATGTTGCAAGATTTCTTCAAAAACCAACCGCTTGTCAGCATCCCGATGAAATATACCTATTGCTTCGATCACGGTGTGTGGCAAGGGGCGGAGAAGATTTATCAACAGTTAAAATAATGTAGCTGACAAATCTCTCCTAACCCCTCTTTGCTAAAGAGGGGAATTATTATGGGAGTAATTTATAATTTTGATATCTATTTTAATTATTCATACATAAAAATTGTAACTACGTCACCCTAGGTTAATTTAATAATGAAATCCCCCTCTTTAGCAAAGAGGGGTTAGGGGAGATTTAACAAACTCAAATTAACAAATGATATTTGGATTACATAGGAAATTGATCATTGACCAAAACACTCAAATTAAATACCGCACTTTTCTTCGCATTGCTGTTGATTAGCGGATTTGCAGTTTATCATCAACTTGGCGATTTCGCGTATCTTAAAAATGCTGATGGCGTGCTCACGGATATGCGCTCGATGGTGCTGTGGGATATTCGTTTTCCGCGCATTGGTTTAGCTTTATTGACGGGCGCTAGCCTAGCGATAGCGGGCAATGCGATGCAAGGTATTTTCCAAAATCCATTAGCGAGTCCAGGCTTACTCGGCAGTAGCGCTGGAGCAACAGCGGCTAGTGTATTTATCCTATATTATTTTGCCGTGCCATTTTCACTGCTCTTAGCCGGTGGTGTGATTGGTGCGCTTTTAAGTTTTTTAATCGTGTATTTGATCGCCAAAAACTACGGTACCACGATGATGATTCTAAGCGGCTTAGCGGTCAATATGTTGCTTGGGTCAGCAATTGCATTACTGCTCTCCAACGCTGAAAGCCCATGGGCATTAGCCGAACTTTATCGATGGCTACAAGGCTCATTGATGTGGGCGAAATTAGATACACTGCTCATTTCACTCCCGATTGTTCTGGCGGGAATTTTTTGTTTATACCACACTCGCCGATACTTAGATTTACTCACCTTTGGTGAAGAAACAGCGAGTACCATGGGCGTGGATCCGAAACGTAGCTTTTTCATCAGCACCTTTGGTGTGGCTTTATTAGTTGGGGCGACCATTCCTCAAACCGGTACCATTGGTTTTATCGGCTTAATCGCACCACACTTCGCCCGTATTTTATTAAAAGCTCGCCCATCACAGCTTTATCTCACCAGTGCATTAATTGGGGCATTATTGCTATTACTAGCCGATTTAGCGATTTTATATATCCCACTGTTCTCCCATATTTACATCGGCACCTTGACCGCACTTATCGGTGCCCCTTGCTTGATTTGGATGTTATTAACGCAACAGAGAAAAATCTATGATTAGAATTGAAAAACTCACCCAAACCTATTGCTTAAATAACATCAACTGTACGCTTCCATCAGGTAAATTGATTGGCATTATGGGCGCCAATGGTGCGGGAAAATCTACCTTATTAAAAACGATTGCGGGTATCTTGCCCCTAAAACAAGGTGAAATTTGGTTTGATGATCAACCATTAAGCAAAATGAATGCTCCCGAAAAAAGCCAATACATTGCTTATCTTGCACAAAATACGCAAATTCATTGGGATTTATCCGTTTATGATGTGATAGCCCTAGGCTTAGCTACGCCCTTACCAAAAGAAAAAGAGCGGTCAAAAATTCAAGCGTTTTCAGAAAAATTTGCGGTAACTCATTTGCTCAATAAGCCATTTCAACAACTTTCAGGTGGCGAAAAAGCGCGTGTACAGCTCGCTCGCTGCTGCATTAAGGAATCCCCTGTTTTATTGGTAGATGAGCCGATTGCGCCACTCGACCCTTATTATCAAATTGATATGATGGAACAGCTTCAATCACTCACACCGCAACACACATGTGTTGTTGCCATTCATCACCTGTCGTTGGCTTATCAATTTTGTGATGAAATTGTTCTATTAGATAAAGGAAAATTGCTGGCAGTCGGTGAAACGAAAGCTGTATTAAATGCGGAGAATTTGGCGAAAGCCTTTCATATTCGTGCTGAGATTGATCCACTGAAAAAGACTATCTCAAAAATTGAAAAGCAATAAAATAAAAGCACTTAGCGATTCACTAAGTGCTTTTTTATAGAAATGAATTATGGCTGGATTTCTGAATCTACGAAGAAATAAGCAATTTCTCGTTTTGCGCTTTCAACGCTATCGGAACCATGAACAGAATTTTCACGCTGACTTAACGCGAAGTCTTTACGGATAGTGCCTTCTGCCGCCTCAGCCGGATTCGTTGCACCAATCAAAGTGCGGTAATCTTTCACAGCATTTTCTTTTTCCAATACAGAAACCACTATCGGGCCAGAGAGCATATACTCCACCAACGGCTCAAAAAACGGTTTACCTTGGTGTTCTGCATAGAAACCTTCCGCTTGATCCTTGGTTAATTGCACCATTTTAAGGGCAACAACACGGAATCCTTGTGATTCAAAACGCCCTAAAATAGCACCAATTAAATTACGCTTTACTGCATCGGGTTTGATAATTGAAAAAGTACGTTCTGTCATAAAATCCTACTTAACTTGCTTTCGTTACTAATAAATTTGCTAAAGTTTTCACACCGATTCCGGTTGCACCAACCGCCCATAAATCACTACCTGATTTACGATAAGTGGCCGAACAATCAATATGCAACCAACGTTGTTGATAGTTCTTCACAAAATACGATAAAAATGCTGTTGCAGTACTTGCGCCCGCGACAACTGGCGCTGTGCCTGTATTTGCAATATCCGCAAAAGAAGACGTGATTTGGCTACGATGGAAATCCTCAAAAGGCAAACGCCAGAACGGTTCATTTTCTTCTTTCGCCACTTGGAATAAGCTATTTACCAACGCATCATCCATAGAAAGCACACTGTGGTAATCATTACCCACTGCTACTTTCGCCGCACCAGTTAAAGTTGCACAATCGACAATAAATTGTGGGTTTTGACTATCGGCTTCAATTAAACCGTCCGCCAATACTAAACGGCCTTCTGCATCAGTATTTAGAATTTCAGCGGTTACACCATTTTTATATGTGATGATATCACCCAATTTGAATGCATTACCGCTCACCAAGTTTTCTGCACAGCATAGATAGAGTTTTACACGTTGATTTAAACCGTGCGCAATCGCAAATCCTAATGCCCCCGTTAATAACGCAGCGCCGCCCATATCAGTACGCATGGTGCTCATGCCATCACTTGGTTTGATGCTATAACCACCACTGTCAAAAGTAATTCCTTTACCGACCAAGCATGCTAATACCGGCGCATTTGGATCATTAGTTGGGTTAAAATCTAATTGCAACATAGCTGCTGGATTAATAGAACCACGACCCACAGTAAAAATCCCGTGGTAACCTTGCTCTTTTAACGCTTCGCCAGAAATGATTTGAAAATTGACCGCACTTTTATCGGCATAATTTTCGGCTTGTTTAGAAATAAACTCAGCCGCGCGTTCGGCTAATTTAACCGGAGTCAGGGTTTGTGCCGGTTCATTAATAATGCCACGAACAAAATCACCACATTCAATACGAGCTAATAATTCATCTTGTGGCTCATCATCTAAATGAGGAAATTCAATCGAATAATCTTGCTTCGCCGAGTAAAAACCTTGATAAAATGCCCAGCAATTTTCTAATTCCCATGCATCCCCCACAAGCTCAACGTCTTTAATGCCTTGTCCACGTAACTTACGCGCCGCTTTTTGCACTAAAATAAGGTTCGATTTTTCATCATCTTTAAGGTGAATAACGGCTTGATCTTGATTAAAACTTAAAATGGCATTTTTTCCCCAACTCTCCGAAGCTGGAGTTGTTGATAATGTAATTTGCATATGGTTGCTCTCCTTTATTTATCTATTATTCTCTAGGTACCATTTTACCGTCTGACGAAGTCCTTGTTCAAAGGTTATTTGCGATTGCCAACCTAATTCTGCATGAATTTTAGAACAATCCAATGAATATCGCACATCGTGACCTGGTCGGTCTTTTACAAAGGTAATTAAATCTCCGTAATGCTTAATGTGATTAGGCTTATTTGGTGCAAGTTCTTCGAGTAATTGGCAAATTGTTTTAATCACTTCAAGGTTTGTTTTTTCACAATTTCCACCGATATTATAGTTTTCCCCGACTCGACCTTTTGTTAAAACTAAATATAAGGCTTGAACATGATCTTCCACAAATAACCAATCACGAATTTGCAGCCCATCACCATAAATTGGCAAAGGCTTTCCCATCACAGCATTTGAAATCATTAAAGGGATAAGCTTTTCAGCATGTTGATAAGCCCCATAGTTATTGGAACTGTTTGTGATAATCACCGGCAAACCATAAGTGCGATGCCAAGCCTGTACCAAATGATCACTCGCCGCTTTTGAGGCTGAATAAGGACTACTCGGATGATAAGGGGACTGTTCGGTAAAGGCAGGCTCAGAAAGGGATAAATCCCCATACACTTCATCTGTAGAAATATGGTGGAATCGAAAAGCAGATTTTTTAGCTTCGTCTAAGGTATGCCAATAATTCTTAGCAACCTCTAACAATGCATAAGTCCCCACAATATTAGTTTGAATAAAATCAGCCGCTCCTGTAATAGAACGGTCAACATGACTTTCTGCTGCCAAATGCATCACCGCATCCGGCTGATATTTTTCAAAAACGCTTTCTATCGCCTTAAGATCACAAATATCAACTTGCTCAAAAGTATAACGAGGATTATTTTCTACCTCTTCCAAAGCTGATTGATTTGCCGCATAGGTCAGTTTATCAATATTGATAACAGAATCTTGAGTCTGATTAATGATATATCGAATAAGGGCGGAACCGATGAAACCGAAACCGCCGGTGATGAGGATTCTTTTACTCATAAGTAAGAAGCTCTATTTATTCAGATGTAGTGGTACTTTCATTAACCATGAAAGCATAAAATAAAAATAGAACAAAGAAGTAAAAGATATTTCCTGAATTATGCGCAAGAAATGACTGACTCATACAATAAATAATCATTGATAGTACATGGACAATACCTAATATCGAAATAAATTTTATTCTTTTATTCAACTGTCCAACTGCGTTTCTGTAGAACAGGTATAGAGGAATAATAAAAACACTCAATATGGCAATGCCTCCTACTATCCCTTTCTTTACTAATTCATCTATAAATTGATTATGTAAATGTGAAAACGAAATTGACGCCTTAGTTACAACATCTTTATCAGCTAAATCTTTTTTATAATAATCTAATTCTTTTAAACTCCACCCAGAAACTGGGTGTTCTAAAAAAGCTTTTGAACCAATCTTCCACATATCTAAACGTTCACCGACAGAGCTTACTTTATTATAACCAGATAAATAGACATCTAATTGATATTTTGCATCAGAAATTCTCCCAGTAAATTGATTATTCATCATCAATAATGCTCCACCAAAACACAAAATCAGCGAAAGTCCTATTAATACCTTTCTTGATAATAAATATCTATATAAAAAAAGAAGGGTTATCACTATGAATGGAGCACTAATCCATCCTCCACGAGCAAATGAAAGGATGCTAGCCAAAACGCCGAATATACCACAACCAACTGAAAATAAAGCCAACTTACTTTTCTTTACGTCTAAAGAATAAAAAGCAATACTAAAACTAAATAAGCCTAATGACATCGACATATCCCCAGACTGGATCTTCATTTGGTTATAAAAAGCACTTTCTAAGTTTAAAATATAATACTGATAGAGCGCTACAACACCTGAAATAAAGGAACCTAAAGGAATACTATAGAGCAATATATCAAATTTAGCTGAACTATAAACTATAAAAATAATTACAGAAAGAAATAAAAATGCTCTTAATGGATTATCTATTAGATTAATTTTCTCCCCATGAAAGAAAATAAAGAAAAGTGAAACTAAAAAATAAAAAGTGATCACCGCAAAAATAGCTTTATTCTGCTTCACTATTGCTAAAAAACTTACTCTCTTATAGAGTAAATAACACAAAAATAATACACTTAAAACTAATAAGGCCGTCGAACCGTAGTTATATCCTTTAGGGAACATCAAAAGTAAAGTAAAAAATAAAAATATAGATGCATTAATAAATAACTTAGGGAAAATTCCTATATTATGCATAAATCTCAATCCTTATATAATACATCTACAATTTCTGTAGTCGGCTTAAAGCCTGTAGGAGCATTTAGCAATGTTTGACGAATAGCCATATAATTGGCATCTCTGCAAGAATTCTCTAATTCAGACAACACTTCAGATAATTGTTCAAATGGTAAATAAACCTCTTCAGCTGTCATAATACGGGGATGGGTTGTTTTACGAACGTTATCTCCGCCAATTAACAACTCTTCATACAACTTCTCTCCTGGTCGCAACCCAGTATAAGTAATTTCAATATCACCTTTCGGGTTGTTTTCATCCTTAACTGAGAGTCCTGATAATTGAATTAAGTTTTTAGCTAAATCCACTATTTTAACTGGCTCTCCCATATCTAAAATGAAAACATCACCACCCTTTGCCATTGCTCCAGCCTGAATAACAAGCTGAGCTGCTTCAGGAATAGTCATAAAATAGCGAATAATATCAGGATGTGTAATCGTAATAGGACCACCTTTTAGAATTTGCTTTCTAAACAATGGAATAACTGACCCTGATGACCCCAATACGTTACCAAAACGAACCATGCTGAAACAAGTTTGGTAGTCTTTTAATTGCTCTGATAATGCCTGCAAGCAGAGTTCAGCCATACGCTTGCTCGCCCCCATTACATTTGTTGGGCGAACAGCCTTATCTGTTGAAATGAGAACAAAAGACTTAACTCCATGTTCTGCTGCACATCTTGCAACATTATATGTACCAAACACATTATTTTGCACACCTTCAATCATATTATACTCAACCAAAGGAACATGCTTATATGCTGCCGCATGATAAATAGTATCGACACTAAAATGAGATAAAACACGATCTAATCGTTCAATATCTTGTACATTTCCTAAAACAGGATAAATCTTAGTATTTACAACATTATTTTTCTTGGCAATCTCTAATAACTCTTGATGAATGGAATAAAGAGAAAACTCTGAAACTTCAAATAAAATTAAAATATTTGGCTCATTTAAAATTATTTGACGACATAATTCAGAGCCAATTGAACCACCAGCTCCTGTTACCATTACTACTTTATGAAGAATATTCTTTTGCAACAAATCTTTATTTGGTAATACTGGTTCACGTCCTAATAAATCTTCAATATTAACCTCTCGCAATTCATCAATTTTTGCATTTCCTTGCAAAATTTCTTCCATATCCGGAATGGTCTGAACCTTAATTTTTAGAGGAATTAAACTATCAATTATTGTCTTACGCTCGCTACGTGATGCACTAGGAATCGCTAACAAAATAACTTTAATATTATATTTTTGAACAAGTTTTGGAATATCATTTGGCGAAAATATTTTATTCCCTAAAAGATAACTTCCATGTAGCTTAGCATTATCATCAATAAATCCGCGAATGCGATAGCGATAAGCATGTTTAAGTAACACTGCTAGTTGACGCCCTGTTGTACCAGCACCGTAAATCAAGACAGATTCATTATCTTTATCTAAAATTAAACTAACATAATAGCGAACCAACATTCTTGCACTACCACATAGCAAGAACACATAGGAAAAATAAATAATAGGTACAGTTCTAGGTATATCCGAACCGATAAAGAAAGAAAAGAAAATAAGGCTAACAGCTGAAACGAAAGCGCCTCCAGCTACCATTGCTAAAGCCTTAAAAGAAATGTAACGCAAGACTGCACGATAAAGCCCTAATTTAATAAACGTAAAAAGAGTTATCGCAATGGTGCATAATAAAGTTGTCCAAATTTCTGTATCATCAAATGCAACTATTCCACCTAATCGAGTCCAATAAGCTAGAAAAAACGCAGATATTAATAAGACAACATCAATAAAAAGACTAATTACTCTCTTTTTAGTTCTCGAAATTCCAAATACTAGAGAATAAATCATACAAATATCCTTAAGTTAGTAAAATTGGTTAAACAATCTACCTAACAATCTTCAACAATGTTAGAAAGATTATTTTAAAGTATTCTGATACATTTTTATTCTGAATATACTTCATATTATATTTAATCTTCTCAGGCATGATCTCTTCAATATAAGTCTTTTCAGGATCATTAGACTTCCCTAAAATTTCATTTTCATCCATATACTCAATAGAAGCATAATCAGTAATCCCTGGCTTTACAGAAAGTACTTTTTGTTGTTCATCAGTATAAAGTTCAACATATTTTCTTACTTCTGGACGAGGACCAACTAAACTCATATCACCAAGTAGTACATTAATCAGCTGCGGTAACTCGTCAAGTTTATATTTACGAATAAAATAACCTGAACGGGTAATTCTAGGGTCTCGACCACCTACCGTAATTAAGCCCTTTTTATCAGCATCAACCACCATCGAGCGAAACTTGAATAAACCAAAATCGATACCATTCTGTCCAACTCGAACTTGCTTATAAAAGACAGGACCTTTTGAATCAATCTTAATCCAAATGGCTAATACAATGAAAATAGGGGCTAGAACAACTAGCCCAACTAAACTTAGAATAAAATCAAAAAAACGAATCACTTTACTTAACCTTATTATAGGCATTAACAACAGTATCAATTACAAATTTCACCTGCTCATCTGTTAATTGAGGATAGATAGGAAGAGAAATCTCACACTTATAGTTATTATATGCTTGCGGGTAATCTTCAATTTTATACCCCAAGTTCTTAAATAAAGTCAGCATTGGCATTGGGATAAAGTGAACATTTACAGCCACTTCACTCTTAGCAATTTCATCAATCATTGCATCTCGCTGTGCTTCAGTAAAACCTTTAATACGTAAAGCATACAAATGATATGAAGTCTCTTTTTCACCTTGTTTTGATGGTGGTAAAATTGCCCAATCATATTGTTTAAATGCTTCGCCATAAGTATCAAAAACACGTTTACGTTCTTTCAATAAATCTTCGTAAATACGAATTTGTGCTAAGCCAATCGCTGCATTCACATCTGCCATATTAATTTTCATACCTAGGCCAGTAATATCGTATCGCCAACCACCGGCTTTACTCTTAGAGAAAGCATCTTTAGTTTGACAGTTTAATGCCATTTGGCGAAGCTCTCCGTAGAGTTTAGCGTTATCAAAAGGTGCTGGTAAGTTAATACAAATTGCACCACCTTCAGCTGTAGTCACATTTTTTACGGCATGCAATGAGAAAATAGCAATGTCGGTTTCACTTCCTGTTCTCATGCCCTTTTTGTACCAAGCACCTAAAGAGTGTGCTGCATCATTCAATACTAAAATACGGCCTAGTTTTTCTTGATTCTCGCTTTCAGCCTTAAAGAGCGGTCGAATTTCTGAAGATTTTACCAAATCCATAATTTCATCATAATCGCAAGGGAATCCAGCAATATCAACAGGCATAATAGCTTTCGTTCTTGGTGTAATTGCTTTTTTAATCGCATCCAAAGAAATATTAAAATCTTCTGAAGTATCTACCATTACTGGTTTAGCTCCCGCATGCAATACCGCTAAAGCTGTTGCGCTATAAGTATAAGCAGGCACAATTACCTCATCGCCTTCTTTTACGCCGAACCAGCGAAGCATCATAATCGCTGCAGAAGTCCAAGAGTTTACACAAAGCACTTCTTTGGCCCCTGAGAATTGTTTAATTTCCTCTTCTAAAGCTTTAACTTTAGGCCCTGTGGTAATCCAGCCTGAACGTAAAGAATCTACAACTTCATTGATTACATCTTCATTAACATATGGAGGAGAAAATGGAATTTTCATGTTTTTATCCTTTCTATCTAAATAATTTATATAATAATTTTTTCACAAAACTTGGAGAAATAGACATCAAAAAATAAGTAATTGCGTAGATATCAGCTTTAATACCATAATTTAAATCTCTATTTATATGAAATAGGCGGAATTTTAGTAGCCCAATTGTTTTTTTCCAATTTGCCCTGCGCTTATAAAAGTCGGAACTGCGTCTGAATTTCAATCCAATATAATCAACATTTGCCAATCTGCAGTTATTTAAGAATGCTTGATACCACAATAAAGTATCTTCCGCTAAAGCAACTTCTTTACTATACCTTCCTGCTTTATCAAAAAAAGCCTTCCTGAACATAGCTGTTGGATGAGCTATCGGATCTCGTTTTTCAAAAAATTGATATAACTCGTCATGAAGAAGAGGATATTCTACTTTATCATTGATAACACTATCATTTTCATCAATTTCACAAATCCAGCAACCAACCGCATCAACATCTACATGCTGTTGTAAGAACTCAAGCTGTACTTTAAAACGGTCTCTTTCAGCTATATCATCCGTATCCATTCTAGCAATAAAATTCCCCTTAGCAACCTTCAACCCTTCATTTAATGCTAAAGCAAGCCCCATATTTTTAGGTAATGGAACAGATACTAACTTAGTTCCTATTTTTTCTTTCCAGTAATTAATTGCTAAATACAAATGATCTGATAAGACACCATCTTCAACCAAAATAATTTCATCGGGTCTTAAAGTTTGGTTAGTCCATATACTTTCCATGGTTTTATGGAAATATTCTGCCTTCTCTTTATGATAAATAGACATCAAAACTGAAAGATTCATATTACACCCTATGTCGATTTATACAACTTAACTAAAATACTTAATAAAAGACTAGATAATCGAAACCCCATATATGTTAAACAAAAGTAAATAATTCTTTTCTTTATATTCCTCGTATTCTTAGAATACTTAGAAAGCCATTTATATTTACTTAACATACGTTTAATATTAGGATTTTTTAAAAATGGCATCACATAAGGAATAACTTCCAAATAATAATGCGATAAATACAAATAATCAGCATCCCTGATCTTCTTTGAACCTGAAAGCACATTTTCTATATTTAAAAATAGATCTTCCAAATTTTTCATTTTCAGCTTATAACTAATACTTCCTTCCCTATTTTGTCTATACATATAAACTCCTTTATTATAAATATAATAAGAGGCTATATGCTGTGAAAGCTCAAAACACCACTTCACATCTTCTGATGTCATATTTAAGGGAAATGAAATATTATTAATAGCTACAATATCCCTTCTTATACATTTATTACATGCAGATGGATACCATATCCCATTATCAATCAACAAATATAAGTCATCAGAAAATTTATTTGAACTGGAAGATACTTCAGATAAGTCAAACTCATACTCCTTAATTCTATCCTTGCCATAATAATAAGAGTAAGGGAAAATTATCGTATCTGGTGAATTAGTTTCAATTATACAATTAAGATTTTCCAAGAAATCATCATCTCTCCAAAAATCATCACCATCTAAAAATAATAAGTAATCACCTTCTGCTTTGTTTATACCTGCATTTCTTGCACTAGACAGTCCACCATTTTCCTTATTAACTAATTTTATACATCCATTTTTTTTACTCAGTTCTTCGCAATGCTCAAATGTTGCATCGGTAGAACCATCATTCACCAAGATAATCTCATAATCTCTAAAAGATTGCGTTAAAATACTATCTATACAACTAACGATATAATCCTGCACATTATAAGCAGGGACAATTACAGAAAATCTCATAAGTTATACTCAATTTAGAATACTAATATATGGTGAAATTCTTTTATTAGCATGATTTCCAAAACTATCATAAATATCTTTTGAAAATAAAATAAAAGAAAACAAAAAATAAACCAAAACAATTAACTTCCTAACTTTAATCTTAGAAAGGTATATAAGCTCAACAGATAATAAAAGAGAAATACTCAGAGCTGACAACACTCTATTAAAGATATAAAACTTCATAGAGACAGCGAATGCAATACAAACAAGAGCATTAGAAAAAAATACAAAATTATATTTATCACTATCAAAAAGCTTATTTCTAAAGAACAATATAGGAAATATTATAAAATATTGGAATATAACCCCTATTCCACTACCGAAATCTGCCTCTTTAGCATACTCATCTATAAAAAAATATGCTTCATATTTTGTACCAGAAAAATAATCAGGACTAATCAACAAACCTAACAAATCAAACCTTAACACGACAAGGAATGTTAAGATAAATAACAACATAAAAGTCTTGTTCAAATGAAAATTTCGCACAAAAAATAATGGAGCAAAAATTAATGAAACATTATGAAAAAAAGAGGCTAGCCCAATTAAAAAAAAGAATTTAATAGTTAATTTATCATATAGGAGCAGTATACAAGAATATAAAACTATAGACATAGCGACACTCTGCCTAACTATATTTAGACTATCTAAATAGAAAATAAGAATATAAAAAGTCAAAAATAAAGAAGGTTTTCTTACCTTTATAAGGGAAAGATATAAAAATAAACACTGAATAAATGCCATAGTCAAAAAAATAAACTGCACATGCAGATCTAAAGAACTATATAATTTATTCAAATAGTAAAAACCGATCTCCAAAGGCCACTGTGAATGGTAATAATCTAGGTTTTTATATATATATACATAATTCTCATAGTCTGCACCTGTATTTTCTCTTAATCCAGAAATTAAAAACAAAGGAATAAGAGAAAATAATACCAATATGTGTTTAGCAATTCTATTGCTGCAGTTCTCAGAGGCGAAAATAAATATAACACTACTGGCAAACATTAAATAGTATATAAAAAATGTTTCTAACATAGATTAGCCAAACCTATAATTTCTCAACTAGAATATCAAACTTTCTCATCAATTCCGATTCTTTTTCAAATCCTTCTACCTGAATAGATACTGGATGAATTCTATTTTCACCCAATATATTTATAATCGCTGAACTATATATAGTATATACATATATCTCTTTATAATTATTTAATTCATTACAGATGATATCTTCAAAAATTAAATCTGAATTATAATACTTCACTCCATCGACAACAAAGCTCTCTTTGGGGTGGGGGAGGTAATAATCAATATTATATTTATCTATTATTTTTTTAAACAAATCTACATTTTTAGTATCATCATCATACAATCTTTGCCCTAAACATATTTTTAATACACCGTTAAGAGCATTACCAACACTATTATTAAATTTAAATATAGAGATTCTTTTGGTATTTTTTATGATATTATCCATATCATATATAGTATAATGTAAAGACGATATATCTTTTAATGTATTAATATCATGATCGATCATAAAGATAAACTTAATAAACTTAAGCTTCCAGCTTTCATTATTTTGATAAAGCATACTGTTTTTCAAAATATTAGCAGTTCCATCATCAAATGTTATTAGCTCATTAAACTTGAGAGATGAAATAATTGATTGAATCAATATATTTTCTATATTTGCAACAAAGATCTTATCAAATTTTTTATTAAAGAATCTAATCTTGTAATACAAAATAAGGCATACTAACTTTATTGAACTTTTACAATAAATCTTATTTAAAATATTACATAAAACACCAAATAAATTAAAATATCTATCTACTTTCTCGGAAAAATGATTAGAAAATAATATTCCGTAAAATTTCTCATCTTCATAGTTTTTAACTATCTCTTTTGCTAAAAGAGTTTGTAAAGGGGTTGTGCATATAATTAAATTCATATTTTATTTAACTCTCGATGTCATGACATATAAAAAAGGAAGTATAATACCTGCTCCTAATATGCTAGCAAAGGGGACATATTCAACCCCAAATTGCATAAAGATCGACAACCCTCCTAAATACAGTATTGTAGAAAGGATTGAGCATAATGATATCCATTTATTCTTTCCGTAAAAGAAAAGGTAATTTACTAAAATTAGATAAGGTACCGAGAACATTGTGGCAATAAGGAACATAATAATATAGTACTTTGTTCCCCAGAACTGTTCCCCTAAAACAAAAATCACAAATTCCTCTGGAATTGCCCACATAATAATAGAAGGAATAGGAATTAAAAGTAATGAAAGCAATGTTAGTTGGTGTACTTTCTGTAAAGTAATCTTCTTTTGTTTTAATGCTTCATAAAAATAAGGTATTGCAGCCTTATTTATTGCTTGAATAATGACTGCAAGCACCAACGCAATTTGAGCCCCCATAGCATAAAGACCTAATTCAGATTCAGTAAATTTATTATAAATAAATACTCGATCTAATTGACCTTTTATAAACATGCTGATCTGATGAAAAGCTAACGGAATACCAAATCCTAGAAAATATAGAAAACCTTTTTGATACTCTGCTATATTAAAAGACTTTCTTCTATGCTCCCTAAAATAGGAAAAATAAACCAATATAAATATTATTAAGTTACCTAAGAATAGTGCAAGAAATCGCTTGCCAACAAGATCACTATGAGAGAACTCCAAAAATAATACCGTTAATAATGTTGTCAACAATGCACTTCCAATTTGAATTAAAGTATACGAGATTGCCTTTTTCTGACACTGTTTTATACATAATTGAACTGTTAAGAAAGTTTGGAAAATTGAGATCAAAATTAAGTATGCTAAAATTTCAGAATGAAAAAAATAGCAAAATAACAATCCTACGGAACCTATCAGTAAGGCGTAAGCATATCCTGAAAATAAGATCAAATTTATCGAGCGCTTTCCATAAAAATAAAAGTACCTTGTAACAGCACCTTCTTGACTGAAACTAATAATAATAATAAGTAAAGATAATATTGTTTGATAATAGGATAATTCCCCAAAGCCGTTTACACCTAATTTTCTAGACAAATAAGGTAACAGTAAAAATGGGAAAATTTTAGCAACTATCTCACCTATTAAGTAAATAACACTATCTTTTAAGATCATAAATTATCATTTATAAATGAAAGTATTAAAACCAACAACCGTTGTGCCATCAGGAACATCTTTTGTAACTACAGCATTAGCGCCTATTATGCAATTTTTACCAATAGTAATATCACCTAAAACCTTTGCCCCACATCCTATAATAGTATCTTGACCAACAATTTGCTGACATGGTATACCTCTTTTTTCTTTCTCATCAAACCTTAATGCACCGAAAGTAACATTCTGATGGATAATAACTCCATCAGCTAGCACTGCTCCACCACCAATGACAATTCCTGTAGGATGGCGAAAAACAACATTACCTAATTTACAACTAGGCGTAATATCACAAGCAAACTTACGAAATATCCTTTTATGCAATAAAAAGACCAATAGACTATTAATTTTACGAAGAAATTTACTGTCTTTATATCTTTCTATATTTTGATTAAAACGTTGCATCAATCTTATTAAAAAGATCAACTCCTCACTTAATGACCTTAAAAAAAATCTATACAATTTCATTACTTATTCTCTAAATCATAAAACCGCTTCGGTTTATTTTCATTCTCACCAGCTAAAAATGCTTTAATCAGCCCATAAGCCTTTTCCGATGAACTATCTTGATAATATGGATTTACCATTGTAGGCAAGCGTTTTTGGAAATCATCAGATAATAAATGTTGAATCCCTTGTTCAATAGATTGTCGATTACTTTCTACATCAATAACTGATTCGCCACGAACGCGTCCTTCTTGCCTTTTCCCAATATTTACTGTTCCTACTTGTAAAGAAGGCGCTTCTAACAAACCTGATGAACTATTACCTATTAACCCTTTTGAATACTTAATTAAAGCTAAATATTCCTCCGGTTTTACCGATGTGAAAAATGCAAATCGATTTTCATCTGCATAACTTTTTACTTTGGCAAATATGACATCGGAATGCGTGTCAGAATTAGATCCAATAAACACAAATTGATAATCTGACTTAAAGGAATCTAATGCTAAAAGAAGCTGATCAACTTGCTCTTCTACAGATTGCCCAGTAATAGTTTCAGGATGAAATGCAACCATAAAATACGGTTTATTTTGCAAATTTAACTTAAAAAACAACCGCTCTTTTGATGGCAATGCTAAACTTAGTCCATTTTCAGCCCCAAGAGAGCCAATGTTATGCACACTTTCAGGAAGTTCGCCAAGCTGAATCACTCGTTTACGATATACTTCTGTCGCTGTGAGATGCAGTTTTGCCATTTTTGTAATACAGTGGCGAATAAACTCATCATAATTGCCTAATGTTTGCTCGCCACCATGCAAATGAATTAATGGAATGTTATGTATTGCAGCAGCCGTTGCTACAGAAAGTATTTCATAACGATCACCTAATACCATTACTGCATCATAATGATTTTTCTGGAAATGTTTACCAAAGAGATCGAGGGTTTCAGCCATTGAAGTTAAAATTGTTTGGTTATTTTGGCTATCAAGTTTTACTGCTATTCTCTCAGCAATATTAAACCCATCTTGCTCAATCACATTTACGGTATTTCCATATTGAGGAGCAAGGTGCATAGCGGTTACAATCAATGAAAAATCCAACTCATTGTCTTCTTGTAATCGTCTTAGTAAGCGCTTAACAATACCGTATTCAGCACGTGAGCCTGTTACATAGGCAATTCTCTTTTTCATCATAGCTCTGATTTGATGATCTCTTCCAATAACTGATAGCCTTGTTCATTCAAATGTAAGCCATCATTAGTGTAATCTAAGTTTAATTTGCCATAGTGATCACTAAATCTGCTATCTAGAGCAATCCATCTTGCAGATTTAAGATTTTCTTTTAGAAATGCGTTAAGTTCTCTAATCACTGCATTATTACGATCAATCCTTAAGGCCACAGGGGTAATTTCTAAGAAATAAAGCTGAATGTTATTATTGATTGCTTTTAGTTTTTCAATAACTTTCTGAATGTCTGATAAAATTTGCTCTTTTGTCCAATCAGCATACACGATATCATTAGTTCCAAACATCAAAATAGCTTTATTACCTAAAGATTTAATCAATCCTTGATCTAGAATCAAATCAATATATTGTTTAGTAGTAATCCCCGCAATAGCTAAATTATTAACGGCTTGGTTGTTAACTTCTTCAATACTCCAATAATCTAAAATTGAGTGACCAATTAAGCTAATTTCTTTTGTTTGATTAAAATTATCTTTCTTAGCGGATATTGTTTTTTTGATTGTTTCTAATAGGATTTTATCTTTATTACGTTGCTGAAGAATAAAATAGAAATATTCGAAATCAAGACGATCATCAATATCAACTGAAACTTCTTTAGTCATAAAATACGCAACACACTTCTCTCCATAGAAGTGTTTTTGCTCTAAATAAGCCTGAGGTTTTGCAGAAAAAATTGCCCCATTTGGTGAATACTCTGGATGATATTGCTGGCGAGCATAATTAGAATAATCTAATTTAAAGTTTTTTAAACTCTCATCCTCATCAATTGGACGGGTTAATGTTGTTGGTTTATGCGCATCAGATACAGAAACTAAAAAATCAAATTTATCAAAATGTGCTTCAAATTTTTTATTCGCTTCTTGAATATGTTGAGCAGTTCTTAATGGTGAAGTCGGTTGCAGCAATACAAAATAATCATAATCAACATGACTATATCGATTCAATACATCTTCAATTACGACAAAAGAACTTGCTTTATCTGAGGATAGCTCGGCAGAACGTTTTATAAATTCAATCGGATAATGAGAAAGTAAATCAATATATTCTTGAGAATCTGTACTTACGATAATCTTTTCAAACTCTTCACTTTCTAATGCAGCCTCAATACTATAAGCCATTAGAGGTTTACCATTTGCAAATAAAACATTTTTATTAGGTAACCCCTTTGAGCCTGATCTCGCTGTAATAATTGCAATTTTCTTCATAATTTTAACCGCTCTTATTCTTGATTTGAGAAACGACTATCTTGAATTAATTGATCTTCTTCAAAATCCATTTCCGCATCTTTACCTAAAATATCATACCAACGCATCGGACTAATACCATTTCCTGGACGTTTAGTGGTCAAATTCTCAGTCGTATAGGTTTCGCCTTTTTTAATTGGGCGAGCTGCAATAATGGATTTGCGGGCCACAATTTTGTTTTTAGCTTCAGAAACAGTAACAATTTTCTCAGAAGAACCTAATGATTTTTCGACAGCTCGAATTCCTTCGCAAAGCAATTTCAATTCCTCTGGTGTCACAGATGCTTTATGATCTGGACCTTCAAAATTTTTGTCTAAAGTAAAATGTTTTTCAATGAAAGTAATACCATACGGGACAGCTGCAAGCCCTGCAAAATAACCTACCGAATGATCTGAAAAACCCAAATTATAATCAGAGAATAATGTTTTTAACTGATAAAACGCATTTAAATTTACATCTTCATAAGGGGTTGGGTATTCGGTATTGCAGTGAAGAATAGTAATCTCTTCTTTCTTCATACCATTTTTTTCTAATACAGATAAGGCATCTTTGATCTCTTCAATAGTCGCCATTCCTGTTGAAATTACCACGCTTTTTCCTTCAATCGGCAAACTAGCAATTTTCTCTAAGTAAGGTAAGTTAGTTAGTTCGCCAGATGGAATCTTCCATACTTTTTGCTTTTCACTAGCAAGAAAATCAATGGACTCCATATCAAATGGCGTAGAAAACACTTCTAATTCTAAAGAACGCGCATAAGCTTCTAATTTACGAAACTCATTATAAGAAAGCTCTAGTTTACGAGTCATTTCAAGCTGACTATCTGTAGTACCTGTAGTTACTTTTTGGTATTCCGCTTTCGGAGCATATTTTGAAATCAGTTTATCTGCTTTAAATGTTTGAAATTTAACTGCATCAACACCACATTCCTTTGCAACATCTATCATTTTCTTTGCTAACTCAGGATTTCCATTATGATTACAACCAATTTCTGCAACAATAAATACTTGACTCATTTTTATTCTACTTCCTTAATAAATTTTGCTGGAACACCAGCAACAATAGTACGAGGTTTTACGTTACGAATTACAACTGCACCTGCACCAACTACAGCACTTTCCCCAATTCTCAATTGACCAGTGATCACCGATGAGCTTCCAATAAAACAATAATCTTCAATTATAACATCACCATTTAATGTACTATTTGTAGAAATATTACTGTGATCACCAATACAACAACCATGCTCAATTAATGACTTAGTATTGATAATAACATTATCTCCAATAGTAACACCGCTATTCACTATGGCCATTTTCCCTACAAAAACCCCTCTACCTAGAGAAGAGTTGTTAGATACGACCGCTGTTTTATCAATGATGTTAATAACGTCACATTGATATTTCATAAGCTTTAAATATTTATCTAGGCGATAAGTGTTATTTCCGATACTTATAAAAAAACTGTAATGTTCCCTTTCTTGGAAATCATCAATCGTTTTAGCAAGAATTGGATAACCTAAATGACTCGTTCCTTCTGGTTTAAAATTATCAATGAACCCACAAAATTCATATCTTGATAAATCTAAAGAATCTAGTACAGATTTCGCATAGCCACCTGCGCCAATAAAAACTACTTTCTTTTTCATTATTAACGTTTTTTAGTACTTTGAATCAATGAACTCAACAAAATAATAAAACTAGAAATCATCAAACCAATAATAAACCCAATTACAATAATTAATCCTTTTTGGGGCTTATCTTTAATCACCGGATAGTCTGGCTCACTTAAATAATAATATCCTCTGACAGCCCCCTCTTTCTCTACTTTTTTCTCTAATACATTTAATAAGTTAGCTTGTTTTTCAATATTATAATAATTTAGCGGATAGACTAAAGGTGCATTTTTTAAGGTATCAACCTGAGCTTGCAAGTACTTTTCTCCCAACATAAATAAATATGAGCCATCACTGAGTTTTGAATCACTAAATGGTACCTTTGCATCACCTAACAATACTTCTGGTACGCTTACATTACCACTTAAAGATTTTGAATAATCTTTAATCCCAGCTGATTTTGCGATATCTAATGCCGTTGTAAGGTTTTCTAACTGAATTTGACGCACAGTTTCCGTATCTCGTTCAATCTTGTTTTTCTGAACTTCTAATCCACTAAGTACCGAATTAATATTCGCTAGAAAGTCTTTTTTATTTTCAGCAAGCACCCATTGGTTTACAAATTGGATATAGTCCAATAATACATTCTTTGCATCTTTTGGAATCTCAGCAGCAAAACTAACATTCACACCAATTGAATTTGGATCTTTTTTAGGATCTGGTATGGTAACAATCAGATTTTTATCGACCAAATTAGATAACAGCTTTTGTTTAGCTTCTTCGGAATTAGCATTTTTGGCTGCATAAGTGTTAAACCAGGCAGATTGAGAAAAGAATGCCTCTTTCAAGCTACGTGAAAATAAAGCCGTTTTAAAGTCATTAAATACCTTTTCTGAAACTTTATCTTGAGAAAAATCTTTGATATCTAGAATAGATGCATATTCGCTACGAAATGATAAATAATCGCCTAAGTTGGCCGCCTTAGGCGCAATTACTACTGATTTAGATGTCCATTGCTCTTTAGCTGTAAAAGCATAGCCTGCCGCAATGGCGGTACAAACGAAGGCTGATAAAATAATCCATAGTTTTTTCTTCCACAGATTTTTAACTAATTCAACCAAATCAATCTCATCCGACTCATTTAGTTTTTGATAACGGCTATCACTCATTATTAATCCTTTCAGGTCAATTGAATATACTATAAACTTACTGCATTCTACCTGAGTTCCCCCATGCTAACAAGGGAATTAAAATGATCTTAATGAAAAATAACTAATCGTAATAACAAAATAAGTTATTGATATAAATAAAAAAGGAATCACTTGGCAAGTAATTCCTTTTATACATTAAAATCAATTAATTATATATCAATTAAGCATAATACATCTCAAACTCAACTGGATGTGGTGTCATATTTAAACGTTCCACGTCTTTACGTTTAACGCTAATAAATGCTTCGATAAAGTCTTTAGCAAATACGCCACCTTGAGTTAAGAACTCATAGTCTTTTTCTAATGAATTCAATGCTTCTTCTAGTGAGCTTGCTACCGCTGGAATATCTTTTAATTCTTCTGGTGGAAGATCGTAAAGATTTTTATCCATTGCATCGCCTGGGTGGATTTTATTTACTACGCCATCAAGGCCTGCCATCAATAATGCAGCGAATGCAAGATATGGGTTTGCCAATGGATCTGGGAAACGCGCTTCAATACGGATTGCTTTCGGGTTAGTTACTGCCGGGATACGGATTGAAGCAGAACGGTTACTTGCAGAGTAAGCCAACAATACTGGCGCTTCAAAACCTGGCACTAAACGTTTATATGAGTTCGTACTTGGGTTAGTGAATGCATTTAATGCTTTAGCATGCTTAATGATACCGCCGATGTAATAAAGTGCGGTTTCAGAAAGACCTGCATATTTATCACCTTGGAAAATGTTTTTACCGTCTTTACTTAATGACATATTACAGTGCATGCCCGAACCATTATCACCTGTGATTGGTTTTGGCATAAAGCAAGCGGTTTTACCATGTTCTAACGCAACGTTTTGCACCACATATTTATAGATTTGTGTTTCATCTGCTTTTAAAGTTAAGCTGTTGAATTTCGTTGCAATTTCATTTTGGCCCGCAGTCGCCACTTCATGGTGGTGTGCTTCTACCACTAAGCCCATTTCTTCTAAAATCAAACACATTTCAGAGCGAATATCGTGTGCCGTATCAATTGGAGCAACCGCACAGTAACCGCCTTTTTTCAATGGACGATAAGCGTTGTTACCACCTTCGTATTTTTTGTTGGTGTTCCAAGCTGCTTCAATGTCATCAATAGCAAAAGAAGCGCGGTTCATTGATACATCAAAACGTACATCATCAAATAAGAAGAACTCTGGTTCTGGACCAAAGAATGCTTGATCAGCAATACCGATTGAACGCATATAGTTTTCGGCACGAATGGCAATTGAACGCGGGTCACGATCATAGCTTTGCATGGTTGTTGGTTCATAAATACTACAACGAATAGACAGGGTTGGGATCTGCGCAAATGGATCGACTACCGCAGTCTCAGCGATTGGCATTAAAAGCATATCGGCTTTGTTAATGGTTTTCCAACCTTCAACAGAAGAACCATCGAACATTTTGCCATCTTCAAACATATCTTCATCAACAAGGCTAACTGGGATAGAAACGCCGTGTTCTTTACCTTTAATGTCGGTGAAACGAAGTAGCGCGAACTTAATATCGTTCTCTTCGATCAGTTTGAATACGTTGGCAATTGCATTTGCATTTGGCATAAGGAGTCCTCTATTTTGCTATGTATATAATCTTTATAAAAATTAAAAGAGCATTATAACGCAACCGCTTACTTTTTTCATGGGATTTATTTTAAACACCAGCATAGCAGAGTAACGAAATATCGTGTATAATTTTTGCCCTTTCGAGATTCTCGTAGGGTGAGTTTAACTCACCAATTTAAACTACTTGGACTATTCGGTGGCATAAAAATTCCACCCTACAAAACTTAAACTTTAAGAACGTAATAAATGAAAAACGACATTGATATTAATAAATTGCGCAATATCGCAATTATCGCCCACGTTGACCATGGTAAAACCACCCTCGTTGACAAACTCCTTCAACAATCCGGTACATTTGAATCAACTCGTGGTGATGTTGATGAACGCGTGATGGACTCAAACGATCTTGAAAAAGAACGTGGCATTACCATTCTTGCAAAAAATACTGCAATTAACTGGAATGGCTATCGCATTAACATCGTAGATACTCCAGGGCATGCCGACTTCGGTGGTGAAGTTGAACGTGTGCTTTCTATGGTGGACTCTGTACTTTTAGTGGTAGATGCTTTTGATGGCCCAATGCCACAAACACGCTTCGTGACCCAAAAAGCCTTTGCTCATGGTTTAAAACCAATCGTAGTTATCAACAAAGTTGACCGTCCAGGCGCACGTCCTGATTGGGTTGTGGATCAAGTATTCGATTTATTCGTTAACCTTGGTGCAACCGATGAGCAATTAGACTTCCCAATTATCTATGCTTCAGCATTAAATGGTGTCGCAGGGCTTGAACACGAAGAATTAGCGGAAGACATGACCCCATTATTTGAAGCGATTGTTCAACACGTTGAACCACCAAAAGTAGAACTTGATGCGCCATTCCAAATGCAAATTTCCCAATTAGACTATAACAGCTATGTGGGTGTTATCGGTATCGGTCGTATCAAACGTGGCTCAATCAAACCAAATCAACCTGTAACGATCATTGATGGTGAAGGTAAAACTCGCCAAGGTCGTGTGGGTCAAGTATTAGGTCACCTTGGTTTACAACGTTATGAAGAAGATGTTGCTTACGCAGGTGACATCATCGCGATTACTGGTTTAGGTGAATTAAATATCTCGGATACCATTTGTGATATCAACGCGGTTGAAGCCTTACCTTCATTAACCGTTGATGAACCAACCGTAACCATGTTCTTCTGTGTAAATACTTCACCGTTTGCGGGTCAAGAAGGTAAATATGTGACTTCTCGTCAAATTCTTGAACGTTTAAACAAAGAGTTAGTTCACAACGTGGCATTACGCGTAGAAGAAACACCAAACCCAGATGAATTCCGTGTTTCTGGCCGTGGTGAATTACACCTTTCTGTATTAATTGAAAATATGCGTCGTGAAGGTTATGAGCTTGCGGTTTCTCGTCCTAAAGTAATCTACCGTGAAATCAACGGCAAAAAACAAGAGCCTTACGAGCAAGTGACTATCGACGTGGAAGAACAACACCAAGGTTCTGTCATGGAAGCCTTAGGTATTCGTAAAGGTGAAGTTCGCGATATGATGCCGGATGGTAAAGGTCGTGTGCGTTTAGAATACATCATCCCAAGCCGTGGCTTGATCGGTTTCCGTGGTGAATTCATGACTATGACGTCAGGTACCGGTTTACTTTACTCTAGTTTCGATCACTACGATGACATCAAACCAGGTGAAATCGGCCAACGTAAAAACGGTGTATTAATTTCTAACGCAACCGGTAAAGCACTCGCTTATGCGCTATTTGGTTTACAAGAGCGTGGTAAATTAATGATCGAAGCTAACGTAGAAGTTTACGAAGGTCAAATCATCGGTATTCACAGCCGTACAAACGACTTAACTGTTAACTGTTTACAAGGTAAAAAACTCACCAATATGCGTGCATCAGGTAAAGATGATGCTATCGTCTTAACTACGCCGGTGAAATTTACACTTGAACAAGCTATCGAGTTTATCGATGACGACGAGTTAGTCGAAGTCACACCTGAATCGATCCGTATCCGTAAAAAACTCTTAACGGAAAACGATCGTAAACGTGCAAACCGTACCACAACCAGTACGAGCACACACTAATTAAAAACGTGCGGAAATTTGACCGCACTTTTAAACAAAAAAAGGCGAACATAATGTTCGCCTTTTTATTTTATGATAAAACTAGCCTAATCTGACTTTCTCACCACCAAATTCATCGAGTAAATTTTCGGTCAGTTTAGATAAAATACCTGTCATTAATACAAAATCAGCATCAAAGCGTTGCGCATAATCTTCTTTTAAAATATCCGCATTTTTCTCACGCACCGCATCAGCAAATTTTAAACGTTTGAGCGTGCAATCTTCATTAAATACAAACGTCAGCGTATCTTCCCACTCCAATGCGAGCTTGCTCACCACTTTTTTGCCATCTTGTAAAAGTGCGAGAATCTCTTCATTTTCTAAAGGCTGTTTCTTACAACGGATCACGCTGTCTTCTTGGCTTCCTCGCAGTTCAGCCTCTTCTAATGCCACCAACCAATGCGGGATTTTTTCCTGCACAATCCAATCCGTTAAAATGGTCGAAGGTTCATTCGCAAAAGCCAACGGTACAACGGGTAACGAACCAAGTGATTTACGCAATAACGCCAAAGCATCTTCTGATCGTTTACTGGATGCCGCATCGACATGCACAAGATTGTTCTCCGTATCAATCCACACTGAAGTTTGCTGATTTTTAGTGAATGCGCGTGGCAATAAATTCATCACCACATCATCTTTTAACGTTTGTTTTTCCGTTTTCTTCAATTTACGGTTTTCTTTTTGCTCAAGGCTTTCAATGCGTTCATCTAATTCACGTTTCACTACATTCGCCGGCAACATTTTCTCTTCTTTTTTCGCAACTAACAAAATGTGTTTACCGACAGAAAAATGCAATAATTCACTGCCTTTCAAGGGATTAGTCCAACCAAATTTACTTTGATCTTGTGAGCCACAAGGATAAAATTCACAATCTGACAACTGGCGTTGCAATTCATTAAGATCCCAATCTAAGGGCTTAGTCAGCCTATATGACATTAAATTTTTAAACCACATCGTAACACTTCCTTCATAATAGGGTAAAATACGCGACATTGTAGCCCATAAACTCACGGGAAAAAATGATGCAACAGAAATTAATTGCCTTCATCGGCGGTGGTAATATGGCACAAGCGATTGTGTTAGGCCTATTAAAACAAGGGTACCCTGCCAATAAAATTATCGTTAATGATCCTAATGAAGAGAAACGTGCTTTTTTTGCACAATATGGCGTCGTAGTTTCTACGGATAACGAGCAATCCATCACACAATCTCAAGTTGTGTTATTTGCCATTAAGCCACAAGTGCTAGCCGATGTTTGCAAGCCATTAAGTGCGGTTGATTTATCTGATAAATTAATTATTTCTATTGCAGCAGGAATTTTGACTGCCCGATTAGCTGAACTCCTTCCAACAGCAAAATCCATTGTTCGCGTGATGCCAAACACACCTGCATTAGTGGGTGAAGGCATGGCAGGCTTATTTGCGGACAAAAACACACCTGAAATTGACCGCTCTTTTGCGGAAGATTTACTTTCAGCTGTAGGGAAAACCACTTGGGTGACAAATGAAGATCAAATGCATGCAGTCACTGCTGCGTCTGGCAGTAGCCCAGCTTACTTCTTCCAATTTTTAGAAGCCATGCAACAAGGCCTAATGGAAATGGGATTAGATGAAAACCAATCTCGTGAGTTGGTACAACAAGCTATGTTAGGTTCAGCGAAGTTGGTGATTGAAAATCCTCAAACAGCCCTTTCGACTTTACGAGAAAATGTCACCTCAAAAGGCGGCACCACCGCAGCCGCATTAAATGTGTTCAATCAACATCAATTTAACAACATCATTAAACAAGCGATGCAAGCCTGTGTAGCACGCTCACAAGAAATGGAAAAATTATTCTAATGCAAGTTCGTCCTTTTACTTGGCTCGCCTTGAGCTTTTTTGGCTACTACTGTGCCTACGGTGTGTTTCTTCCACTTTTCCCGGCATGGTTGAAAACGCAATCTTATAGCGAAGAAAGTATCGGCTTATTGCTTGCCTGTGCCTACATTTTCCGTTTCAGCGGCGGTATTTTATTTTCCGGCTTAATCAAACGCGTTTCCCTCTTAGTAAATGGCTTACGTTATTTAGGTGTGGCCAGTGCCATTACAATGGCCTTAATTGGACTGATGTCGCACAATTTCTGGCTATTGTTTATTGGACTTGCGTTGTATTCCATGGTGAATGCGGCCGGTATGCCGATTGGTGATAGCCTTGCCAGTACATGGCAACAACAAATTCATTTAGATTATGGCAAAGCGCGCTTAATTGGTTCCTTTGCGTTTGTTGTTGGTGTGATGGTATTCGGGTATTTTGTTGGACTCGTGGGTGAGCAATATATTACTTGGATGATCACAGGCATACTCGTTTTTTACTGTATTGTGCAATTACTTCATCCGAACCCAATGCCGCAGGACGAACCTCAAAGTGCGGTCGAAAATTCCGTTGGATTTTTAGACTTACTGAAAAATAAAACGACCCTTCGTTTGTTTATTGCGATTTCACTCATTCAAGGATCGCATGCAGCTTATTACTCATATAGCACTATTTTTTGGACAAATCATGGCCACTCCGTTTCCGATGCGGGTTTATTTTGGGGAATCAGTGTATTAGCTGAAATCGTGGTCTTTTTCTTCTCCACTCGATTATTCAAAAACTGGACCATTACAGCCCTTTTCTATCTCACCGGTATTGCGGCTATCGTGCGTTGGCTCGCTTTCGGTTATGCCGATACCTTTGTTGAGATTATCTTACTACAATGTTTTCACAGTCTTACTTATGTCGTCGGCCATTACGCGACCGTGCGTTATATCACCACTCAACCACAAACCCATATTGCGAAATTACAAGGCTTATACAATGCCTTGGCGGGATGTGCAGCCATTGCGATTTTCACTGCACTTTCTGGCGTACTTTATCCAATTTCGCCAGTTTATGCCTTTAGTTTAATGGCCGCCTTTGCTTTCATTGGATTATTTATCACTCCACGTGGCGTGAAAGCTTTTTTGATACATAGAGTATAAACATGAATAATCTCACGCTAGTCGATTTATTCTTGAATGAATATTGGATCGAAAAAGGATTGTCTGAAAACACCGTGCAGTCCTATCGTCTCGATTTGACCGCACTTTGTGATTGGCTGGATAAACAAAATTTATCTCTCGAAACCCTCGAACCCTTAGATCTGCAACAATTTTTAGGCAGCCGTTTAGAGCAAGGTTACAAAGCTACCAGTACTGCACGAATGCTAAGTGCGATGCGGAAATTATTCCAATATTTGTATCGTGAAAAGTATCGTACGGATGATCCGAGTGCCGTACTGAGCTCACCTAAATTGCCAAGCCGCTTACCTAAATATTTAACCGAGCAACAAGTCACGGATTTATTAAATACACCTGATGTCGAAATTCCGCTCGAGTTACGCGATAAAGCCATGTTGGAATTGTTGTATGCCACGGGATTACGTGTCACGGAATTGGTCACGCTCACTATTGAGAATATGAATCTGCAACAAGGTGTCGTGCGTGTGATTGGCAAAGGCAACAAGGAACGCATTGTACCAATGGGGGAAGAAGCCGCGTTTTGGGTGCGACAATTTGTGCTTTATGGTCGCCCAATTTTGCTCAATGGACAAAGCTCTGATGTGGTCTTTCCAAGTCAACGAGCTCAGCAAATGACTCGCCAAACCTTTTGGCATCGTATAAAGCATTATGCTATCTTAGCTGGAATCGATACGGATGCCCTTTCACCGCACGTTCTTCGTCATGCCTTTGCGACACATTTAGTGAATCACGGTGCGGATCTCCGCGTTGTACAAATGCTCCTCGGACACAGCGATCTCTCCACCACGCAAATTTATACTCACGTGGCTAAAGAACGCTTGAAACACCTTCATGAAAGATTTCATCCGAGGGGATAAATAAAACATAAATTATTCTTGCAAAAGGAATTTATATTAACTTTATATAAACTAAGGAAAAAATATGGAAATTAATAGCATTAAAGATCTTATTGATGCATTAGAAGGATTAGGAGAACCAGAAGAGGGACATACAAGATTCTTTAGGGGGCACTCTAATGCTAGAGAATATAAATTAGAACCAAGCATATATCGGGAAGATAACAAATATTATTATAATGAAGATAATATAATTAGAGATGCGATTGTTAACAATCCTAGTGAATTTTCAGATAAAGATACTCTGTTTAATACATTAGTTAAATTGCAACATTATGGCTATCCAACAAGATTATTAGATCTTACTACTAATGCCTTAGTTTCTATTTATTTTTCAGTAAAAAATAATGATAAATATGATGGAGAAATAATTATATTTGATATTCCAAATGAAGATATAAAATATTTTGACAGTGATACTGTTTCTGTATTATCAGCATTATCTTTAAGAAAACATAATTTTTCAACAAATACTCATATAATAACTTTAAAAGCAAAAGTTTTATGTGAAAAAGCTAATTTCCTATATAAAATAAATAAAAATTTCAATTTAACCAACGACTGTCTAGATTTAAAAAATGAAATTGAAAAACACTTTAAATCAGAGCTAGATTTACCATATGATGAAGAATTAATTGAAAAATTTGAACGTGAAATTCAAGATGCTGATCTTGGCACAAGTGATGATTTAGTAGAAGAAGTATACCAAAATAGATTAAAAGAAATAGAAGAAATTTCATATATACAAGCATTCAACAATACTCCTGAAATATCTAAACTATTACATGATATCCGTAAGGATAAGCCAAGTTTCAGATCCTTAATAAATCATAATGACCTAGAAAAAGTAATATGTGTAAAACCACAATTAAACAATAATAGAATTATTAGACAACAGGGTTGCTTCTTATTATTCGGCATTGATAAAATAAAAGAAAAAAAAGCTATATTAAACAATAATTGGATAAAAAAAGACAATAATGGGAGTAAGTTTATCATTCCCAAAAAAAGTAAGGAAAATATTTTATCTGAACTAAAAACTTTCGGAATTAGTCAAAAGACTTTATTCCCAGAATTAGAATCTCAAGCTAAAGAAATATTAGAAAAATACAAAAAATAGAATCAAAAGAGCGGTCATAATTCATTACGTTTTACGACCTCTCTTTAAAATTTATATACACTCCTCAAATCAATAAAACACACCGAAAATGAGCGTAGAAACGAGCGTCATAATCACACCAATCGCACTTTCATAAGGAATCAGTTTTAAGCGTTCTTTCATATTCATATTCACACTGCCACCAGTCGCATGGAAAAAAGAACCGTGCGGCATATTATCGAATACGATGGCTCCTGCGTGGATCATGGCAGCAGCCGCAAGGCTGCTTACACCAAGTTCTAATAATGTTGAACTAAATACATTGGATGCGACCGCTGTGCCTGCCGTTGTTGATGCCGTCGCAAGAGACATCAAAACACCAGAAATTGGCGCGAGAATATAGGGAGGCAAACCAGAATGTTTTAAGCCTTCAATGAGCACATCTTTCATGCCTGAGTTGCCAATAATGCCCGCTAAAGCACCCGTACCGAGCAACATAATCGCCACCGGTGCCATTTTGCCTAAGCCACTAATCGCATAGCTATTCGCATGGCGAAGTTTTCCCATGCATAACGCACCAATTAAACCACCTAGTGGCAACGCAATGAGAGGATCAACTTTAATGTCTGCCAATGGACGTAACGCAAGTAATAAGATAGCCACCAATGGCGCAGCAAGTGCGGTCAAAAATGAAGGTAAATGTTGAGAATCAACGGCGACACTCTCTTGTTCTGATACAAAAGAGCCTTTGTCTTTTAAGCGCTTTGCTAAAAAATAGGTTAAGACTAATCCAAAGATCCCGGGAATAATCCCCGCTACCATTACCGACGTTAAAGGCAGATGAAAGGTATCGGCTGCAGCAATGGCATTGGGATTAGGTGACATCAAGTTTCCTGCTTTACCTCCCCCAATCATCGCTAATAAAACGGCTGATTTTGATAAATTGGTGCGACGAGCTAACGCGAGTGCAATCGGCGAAACCGTAATAACGGCCACATCAATAAACACGCCCACTGCGGTTAAAATCAGTGTTGCTAAAGCTAAGGCCAATAACGCTCTTGCTTCGCCAAGTTTATGTGTAATAGTTTCGGCAATCGTGCTGGCCGCCCCTGATTCAATGAGTACCCCCGCCAGTACGCCCGCCGCTAAAATTCGCATGACCGCTGTTGTAATCCCTTGTGCCCCACCGATCATTAAGTTCACCGTTTCTGATAAATCAGCGCCTCCAACTAGCCCGCCTATCAAAGCCCCCGTCAACATGCCATAGACTGGCGAGACTTTTTTCAAAATGAGAAAAATGGCCACAATAAGCGCGACTAATGCACCGAAAGACGAAACTGTTGTCATAAATACCTACTTATATCCAATACCGCTGAGGTATATAAATGTTTGTGTACATTATACAAAAACGGCTTATGTAAAACACATAAGCCGAAATTTTTACTTAAAATTGACCGCACTTTAGAAAAATAAAATACTTCCCCAAACAACGGCAACGATGCAAAGCGCAATAAATACCGCTGCTGAGCCTTGGTCTTTAGCTCGCCCTGAAAGCTCGTGGCGTTCTGTACCAATACGATCCACTACCGCTTCAACTGCACTATTTAATAGCTCTACTGCCATCACGAGTAAAACTGATGAAATCATCAGTGCGATCTCAATTTTAGTGTCACCAAGCCAAAATGCGAGCGGAATCAGAATGCACGCAAGAAAGCATTCGTGGCGAAATGCAGTTTCATTTTTGAATGCACTCTTTAAACCTTGCAAGGAATATTTTGTGGAGTTAATTAAATGGGTTAATCCCGTGGTTTTATACATAAAAGTTCCTATGTTGTAATCTATAAACGTTTTGCTTCGATAACGTCGTCTAACTTCGCTAATCTGGCCAGTATTTTACTTAAACTTTCCACATTTTTCAGTTCAATTTCCATATCCATCGTTGCTACTTGTTTTTTGGTGTCCGCACGGCTTGAAACACCTAGTACACTGACTTTTTCATTCGCCAGCACAGTCGTAATATCGCGTAATAAACCATTACGATCACTCGCCACGATGCGAATATTAATATGGAAACCAGCCGCGTAATTATCCCCCCAAAGGGCTTCCACCACGCGTTCAGGATGGGCAGCTTGTAATTCAATAAACTGTTCACAATCGCAACGATGAATTGAAATACCTCGTCCCATAGTAATGTAGCCTGCAATGGCATCGCCTGGAATCGGTTGGCAACAACGCGCCATATGGTGCATTAAATTACCGACCCCTTCAACGATCACATAACCTTTATTCTGTTGTTGCTCGGCTTTCTGTTGCGCCTTTTGCTGTGCAGTATTCGCACTTTTACTCGCCACATGGCGGAGAATTTCTTGATCTGCTTCTTCAGCCGTCACTTTGATCAATCGGCTTTGCAAGAAATTCATCAACTGATTTAAGCGAATATCTCCGCTACCAATGCCCGCATATAAATCTTCGAGGTTTCTTAAGTTATAACGTGGCAAGGCAAGCTGCTCAACCTGTTTCAAACTGATATTCAAACGCGCAAGTTCATTATCTAACTGCTCTTTACCCGCTGGAACGTTTTTATCACGATCTTGTTTCTTAAACCACGCTTGGATTTTGGCTCGCGCTTTTGAGGTATGAGTAAACCCTAGGTTTGGATTGACCCAATCTCGGCTTGGATTTGGATTTTTCTGCGTGATAATATCCACTTGCTCACCCATTTGCAGGTGATAAGTGAATGGCACAATACGTCCCCCAACTTTCGCTCCGATACAACGGTGGCCAATTTCACTGTGGATCGCATAAGCAAAATCGAGAGGAGTTGATCCCGCGGGTAAATCAACCACTTCACCTTTCGGCGTAAACACATATACGCGGTCATCAAAGACTTGGCTACGTAATTCAGCCATCACTTCGCCAGAATCCGTAATATCATCTTGCCATGCAAGTAATTTACGCAACCAAGTGATTTTTTCTTCGTAAGCGGAAAGGCTACCTGTCGTGCCCTCTTTGTATTTCCAGTGGGCGGCTACACCAAGCTCCGCATCATCATGCATTTGCTGAGTACGAATTTGCACTTCAATTGGCTTGCCGCCTTTACCTAACACCACAGTATGAATGGATTGATAGCCATTCGGTTTCGGATTGGCGACATAATCATCAAATTCTTTTGGCAAGTGTTTGAAATGTGTGTGGACGATACCGAGCGCCGTATAACAATCTTGCAATTTCTGTACAATCACTCTAACCGCTCTGACATCATATAAGCCACTGAACTCCAAATGTTTCTTTTGCATTTTTCGCCAAATGCTATAAATATGTTTTGGACGTCCGTAAACCTCAACTTGGTCAATATTTTCTTTTAAATAACCGGTTAATTCTGTGACGAAATCCGCAATATACTGCTCACGATCTAAGCGGCGCTCATGTAATAATTTGGCAATATTTCGATATTGTTCTGGATGCAAATAGCGGAAGCAGTAATCTTCAAGCTCCCATTTTAATTGACCGATACCTAAACGGTTCGCCAATGGGGCATAAATATTGGAACATTCTTTGGCAGCCAATACTTTTTCTTCTTCACAAAAGTGATTTTCCGCATTACGAAGAAACGTAATACGTTCAGCAAGTTTGATGATCACACAACGGAAATCGTCCACCATTGCAAGGAGCATACGGCGTACATTATCCACTTGAGACGCATTGGCAGAATGGCTGGCGTTGAGCTGACGGATATTATCCATCTCCTCCACACCTTTAAGCAGTTTGGTGATTTTAGGACCAAAATGTTCCTGAATTTGCTCCCAATCAACAATTTTATTTGCTACTAAGGGGAATAGCATAGCGGTGAGTAAGCTTTCGCTGTCCATATTCATTTCATGCAGAATCTCCACCATTTCCACACCAGATTGCAATGTGAGGATTGCATTCTCCATTTGATCGGCATGTTCAGCTATTTTGGCTTGGGCATAATACCATGCATCAATCAGAGACTTTTCTGCGGGGGCAGCAAGTTTAAGGCTCGAACACCATTGTTCGATCTCAAAATCATGTGGATTTGATAAGTGAGAACCACGAACTGCAACCATAATACCCCCTTGTTGATGAATATGGCTCGGCAACATCCTGTCAGCCGAGTTGTCTTTTTAAGACAACAAAAAAGTCTGGCTATTCTATCAGAATTTACACCTTATTTGATAAATAATGTCACCGACTCCAAATGACTGGTATTCGGGAACATATCAATCATGGCGGTTTTGATAATGCGATACCCGAAAGAACGGAGAATTTCTGCATCTCGTACTAAGGTTGCAGGGTTACAAGATACATAAAGAATGCTTTCTGCACCCAGCTCACATAACGCATTCAGTGCAAAAGCCGCACCGCTACGAGGCGGGTCGAGAAGAATTTTATTGAAATGTTGTTTTGACCAAGGTTGTTCTGAAAAAGATTGGTCTAAATCAGCTTGATAAAATTCAACATTCTCAATGTGGTTAAACTGTGCATTCGCTTGGGCTTTTTTCACCATATCCAAAACACCTTCAATTCCAACCGCACTTTTCACACGTTTGGCTAAAGGCAGAGTAAAATTACCCATCCCACAGAATAAATCTAAAACATGATCGTCCTGATTCAAATCAAGCCAATCTAAAGCCGTCTCAACCATTTGCTGATTTAAGCGAGTATTCACTTGAATAAAATCGCGGATATCAAAAGATAAACGAATATCGTCTAATGCATAATAGGGCATTTCACCATGCACAAGTTGGATGTTTTGATCATCTTGCAGAAACAAATTCACGGCATTTACGCGTGCAAACTCGAGCAATAAAGTGCGGTCAGTTTCAGCTAAATTTCCCTTATAGCGTAACAACATGGCTACGCCATTCTCTGCTGAAACTAATTCAATATGCCCTAATTGTTTCGGGGCTGAATATTGCGCCAAAAGTGAGGTCAATTTGGGAATCAAATCATTGATTGCTTGCTCTGCCACTAAGCATTGCTGAATGCTGACTAACTGATTGGAGTTTTTCTGACGAAATCCCATTTCAACGGTTTTGCTTTTAGCATTCCACAGTAAACTTAATCGTACTCGACGACGATAAGCCCATTGTTCGCCACAAATCATTGGCATTAATTGAATAGGCTCTGCTTGCAGTTTACTTAAACGAGAAAAAAGGGCTTTCTCTTTCGCTTTACGCTGCATTTCTACAGGAATATGCTGGCCTTGGCAGCCACCACAACGCCCATAATAACGACATTGCGGCTCAACACGCTGACTACTCTCTTGTAGCCACTTTTGTGCAGTGGCTAATCCATATTGACGTTTTTCATCGGTCACCACCGCTTCCACTTTCTCCGTTGGCAAAGCATTTTCAATGAACCAAGTTTTACCTTGAATTTTGGCGACACCTAATCCTTGATAATCTAAATCCTGAATTTCAGCGACGATTTTTTGCGTGGTTTTCTGTTTTTTTTGTGGAGCGTAAAGTAAAGCCATGATGGTGTTTTAATCTATTTGTATCAAAGAAAGGGATTATTTTAAATAAAGTACGTTTTGCGTAAATAATTCTCGGCTTTTCAGCGGTTTATCACCTAAATAAGGTTTAAGCGCGATGCGAGTAAAGCGCTTTGCCGCTTGTAAGACCGCCTCATCGGTGAATTCTAAACGGTCAAAGGCGAGTAAATCTCGACCATAAAAGGTCAAGTTATCTTTTACTAACGAGGCGATAAAACCCTTTTCCGCTCGGTATTGGTAAGTCATTGATTCATCCACTGGCAAACCTGATCCAGCACAATGCAGAAAATCAATGCCATAACCTAAAATTTTAAGTAAATGAAATTCAAATAAACGTAATGTAGGCTCAACCTGCGGTTGAGTAGCTAAGCCTGTTAAGCATTGTAGATAATGCTGAAAAAGTTGTGGATTAGCCGTTTCGGGCTCGATCACTCGAGTAATCAGCTCATTTACATAAAACCCGCTGTATAAAGCCGTTTGCTGTAAAGGCAGCGTAATTGCCGCCGGCTCTGCTTTCGTGAGTGTTTTTAATGCGCCTTTTCCTGACCAACGAAGAAGTAATGGCGTAAAAGGCTGTAAGACAGATTTCCATGCCGAACGTTTTGCACGTGCACCTTTTGCAATAACCGTCAAACGTCCCGTTTCTTCAGTGAATAAATCCACCAAAAGGCTAGTTTCACTATAAGGACGACGATGTAACACAAAGCCGCGTTGGAGATCCATAAAAGAATTATTTGCCTGATTTTAATTCACTTAGTTGTTTCACACAGCGTTCTGCGAGCACTTCACCTACGCTAGTTTGTAATTGACTGAAGTCATCACGCTCCTGCCAATACCAACGAATATTCGCATAATTTCTCCCACGCTCAGAAATCACTCGTGTCAATTTTTCTGTTACATCATTAAAAGTAACGGTCACCT